>DAOOIV010000153.1 GCA_035384605.1 Phycisphaerae bacterium | reverse complement strand
TCACCCATTAGCCCCCGTCTTGTCGTGCGCGAAGACTCCCTTGGCGAATCTTTTTTCAAAACGACCGCCTGAAACCGCCGACGTTGCCGGCTTTGCCCGAGATACGCACCCTGGTCTTCGTTCGTTTGGTTATCGTGCATCTTTCGGGCACGCACCAGTCACCCATCAGGATCAAGGCCGTCGGGACGGTCCGCGAGGAACCCTTCCCGGCCCCTGGCTCTTTCGAGCCCCAGAAAACCGTCGGTACTCGATCGTGTCCAATCGGCTGACCGTCACCTCAAACACTGCGACGGTCATGCCCCCCTTTCTGGTCTACCGGCGAAAGCAAACAGGTGACTGTCTCCAATATCGCGCCAATATCGCGGCACAAATGGCCGACGAGGGCGTCGGCCCCACTTGTTTTCCATCTGCGTCAATCCCATGATCTGCGGGCCGGGGCTTCGCGTTCATCCTGTCTCGGCGTTTTTGATTGAAGCGTTCGGCCCTCAGCGATCGGCTTTCAGCCGCCGGCGGCGCGATATTTTGGCCCCAGCGTTGCATACGGCAACGCCGGGGAATGCGGAATTGTGAATGTAGAATTGAGAATGGGCCGTGCTTGGCAGTCGCCCATGAACCTCACCACTGGTGAACTCCAGAAACAGCGGTGATTCGGCGCAAAACGGTCGATCCACAAGGGCCGCCCTGCACACCTGCGGCGGTTTTTGTGCAACTGGGGGGTCTACTCCATGGGCCCACCCGGCCACGCCGCTGCCTTTGTCCTGGCGACTGATCAACCGATAACGCATGCCGCAGGCGCTGCGTTCGGCAGGAACCTCGTTTTCTCGTGACGAATCAAGAGCGGCCGTTGTTCAGACGCCATGTGAAACCTCCTGAAAAGCCACCCTCCCGGTGTCGCCCCGCCTTGGACACGATGGCACCATGATGGCATCAAAGCGAGAGCTCCCGGAGCGAACGGTGATGCATTCTCGAGGTCACCGCTGCAACCGAGCCCTGCCGTGTGGCCGGGTGCTGACCATTCCTGCCTGGCACATAGTCTTGGCGAACAATTCCGCGTGCAGATCCCATTGAGCGGACAACCGGCGCCGCACCCGGTTCTGCGCCCGTCGCTGCCTTCCGCCGCGACGACGTCCTTCCACCGCCTCCCTGGGGCAATACGGCTTTTCTGGCGCTGCGGTTGCTTTCCTTCGTGGTGTCTTCCGGGCGGCACCAATCGAGGCTGACCGGAATCGGGACAGCCCCCCGGCTTCGCAGCCATCGGGAGAATGTCTTCTGTCACAAAAAAGTCCGAAATAACTGCTGTAAATCCTCAAAAGGCCGGATTTCGGGTTGAGCCGACCGGCACCGATCAGGTAGAATCAGTACCGGAGTCGTGAAACTGACGTACTCGGACCGTCACCGGTGAAGGTGCAAGGCAGATCCTGTCCTTTTGATCGCGAAGGACACGACGTTTTCCTCGATGACGAGGGCTACTGTTGCTCTCAAGCATGAGGGGAGATCATGAACCATAATCGCAAGCCACAAGCAACATTGCCGGCTCACCAGGACCTGACGCGGCAAAACGAACCCCACTGGCGGATCCCGAGTGGGATCTGGCGGCTGGTGCTGCACAACCGCCTGGCCATCGGCGTGGCCTCGCTGCTATGGCTGATCTATCGAAGCGGAGCCCAGCCCCGCCGGCTGAGCTACCCATGCCAGCAGGTCGCGGCACTCAACGTCGGAGCCTTTGCCGCCGGCCTCATTCCCGCTTTGTGGTTGTGGCGCAAACCCCGATGCGCCCACGCCGTCGCCCGCCGCGTCGTCATCCGTCGCCAGTTGCTGGCGGCCGCCATCCTGTTTGTGACCGCGCTGGTGGGAATTGAGGGATATCAATACGCGCAAAGCCTGATTCCCCCCTCGTTGCCCGTGGTTCCCGCCCGCATCGATGATCCGCAGCACACGATCGTCGGTATCGCCCACCGCGACCCGCAGGGATCGTGGTACACGACCGCCGAAATCGAAGACATGGTCCGCCTGGCCATCGCTCGTGCCGGCGGACTCGATCATCTCATGACCGATCGGAACAATGACGGTCAGATCAGCGTCATTCTCAAGCCGAACCTTGTCCAGGCAGAGGATCCGACCGACGGCGTGGTCACCGACCCTAAGGTTTGCGCTGCGATCGTCAAGGTGGCCAAAGAGGCGGGAGCCACGCACGTGGGTATCGCCGAAGGCACGGCCGTCGGGCCGGCCGGCCAGGCAACCTGGGACGCCATGTATGCCGCGGGGTACGACGCCAACCGTGACTACAAGTTCGACTATGACACCACCGTCAATCTCTACGATCTCAACGACAGTGGCGGTCTGCACCAGACCGACCCCAACAAGGTCACCCTGGTGACCATCCCCAATGGGGTCATCCGCACACAGTACTACGTTCCGAACGTGCTGCTGAACTGCGACGTCATGATCTGCGTGCCCACACTCAAGAACCACTATAACGGCACGGTCACGCTGGCTTTGAAAAACCGCGTGGGGTGCGCCCCAAACGATATCTATCATTCGCACCGCAGTTGGGGCGAAGGTTTCCAGGGCAAGCTCGCGCTGGTCCACTACACAGATGATGGATTCCCCTGCACGGTGGCGCCCTGCCCCAGTTCCTCCGATGAAAACGAGATCGTTCAGCGCACGATTGTCGACCTCAATCTCGTCCGCCCGCAGGATTTTGCCGTCGTCGACGGCCTCATCGGCGTGACCACCGGCCCGAACGATAAGAGCGTCGGCGGGCGGACCGGCAAGCCCAGCCCCTACCTGCACATGATCGTTGCCGGGGCGGATTCGCTCGCCGTCGATGCCGCCTGTTCATTGGTGATGGACTACCACCCGGACTACATCCCCCACCTGGCCTGGGCCGACAGCCGGGGAGTCCTCGGCACGAAGGATCGCTCAATGATCACGGTCGTCGGCGACCAGATGTGGAAGGTCCGGTCCGACGACTTCCCCGGCAATTGGGGCATCGGCGCGGTCAAGAACACCGACCATACGGCACCATGGATCGGCAACACCTCCGTCAACGAGGGCGAAGCCGTCGCCAACCATCAGATGATCGCTGTTTCTGACGTCGGTGATGATGTCGGGGTCGTGCAGGCGACGGCGGTGGCTGCCATCCTCGGTCCGAACCTGCTGGCCAACGGCGATTTCGAAGCTGGATCGGCGGGCTGGACCCCATGGAAGACCACATGGGGCGGCGGCGAGGCCTACGATTTTGCAAGTACCGAGCCGGGGCACATGGGCAATGCATGCCTGAAACTCGGGGGGGCCTCCACCGCCACCAGTTTCGGCGTCTATCAACAAGTGAGCGTCCAGCCCGGCAGAACCTACCGAATCGACGCCATCTGGAAAGGCCGCAAGCTGGCCGACCAGAACTGGTTCGAAATACTGCTGATCGACGGGCCTTTCTCATTACAGCAGGCCGATGACCCTGCCTACGTCAAACCCAACTTCATGTTCGCATACGACGACAGCACATATGGCCTCGCCGGCCCGGTGGGAACGACTTTCGGGTGGCTTTGGACCCATGAGCAGTATGCCCCGCCTGTCAACCAAGTGGATTGGAACAACCGTTTGGGCCGTCGGACCGCGACCGGCAACACGATGACCGTCGTGCTCAAGGCCGGCAGCACGGGCGGCGGCGTCGAGGCATGGTTTGATGAGATCCGCCTGACCGAGGTGCTCAGCGAGAGCCCCATCGCACATCTGGCCAATCCCTCCGACCCGGCAGGCCTGGAAATCGAGACCGATCACCTTCCGCAGGGCTCATTCCCCGCCGAACTGCGGATATCGGTCTACGATGCCGCCCTCAACGTGGGCAGCATCTATCGAAACGTCACCGTCAGCACCGTCCCGGAAACACCATTTGTTTGTGTGGATCGCATCGCCTTTGAGCAAACCGTCTTTGTAGGCAGTGATGCAACCGACGAAACCTTCCATGTATTCAACTGCGGTAAGATCGGCAGCACCCTGGACTACACCATCGAGTGGGACAGCCAGACCATCAACTGGCTCACCGTCAGCCCGGATACCGGCAGCGCGGTGCAAGGCTCGCCGCCGAACCCGCACGGCATCTTCTACGATACCACTCATCTCAAACCGGGAACTTACACGGCCGGGATCGCCGTCGTCGGCGACGGCGTCAACACCGTCCGTCTCTCCGTGACCGTGAACGTGGTTACGGTGTCCTCCGATTTGGACCGCGACGGCGATGTGGACCAGTCGGACTTCGGCCGGCTCCAGGCCTGCCTGAGCGGCACCACGCCCTGCTCCGCAGGATGCAAAGATGCGGATCTGAACAACGACGGCTTCGTGCAAGATGCAGATTGCAGATTCTTGCTGGGATGCATGTCGGGCCCGGACGTCACGCCCGATCCGACCTGCGACGACGGACCATAACGGGCGATGATTCGCCCTGTAAAACGGGTGGCGGTGGCCAATGAAAAACAGACTCCCACGCAACGCTGAATCCCATTCTCGAGCGTCCGGGCCCCGCGCGGGTCGGGGCGGTCGGTCGCCGCACGCACACCGGGAGGCCTCAACGTCAGGACGGCTCTCCCGCCTCGGGCAGCACCTTGGAGCCGTGGTGTGGCGCAACCGGGTGGCTATTGCAGTCGCCTCGCTGGTCTGGCTGTTGTGGCGCAGTGGCTCACAACCCCGACGCCTGAGCTATCCTTGTCAGCAGGCGGCAGCGGCCAACCTTGGGTGGCTCGCGGTGCTGGTCGTTCCGGGACTCGCCCGCTGGTGGCGCAAACAAAGCGGTCGGGCCGAACACGCAGCCGACTTGGCCACCGGCTCGGTTGCCCTGGCGGGTATCCTGTTCGCCCTGATCGGTGCCGGCGTGGCGGTATTCTCAGACGCCGGCGACGACTACGTTCCCGGCCACCCGGCCATCGTCCCCTGGACACCGGTCGACGTGTCCACTCCCACGCCCTTGAACTCCAGGTTACTGGTGCCGACCGGAAACGAAGCGGTGGTTGCGGTCAATCGCAACCCTTCAGTCACCTACGGCACTCAGCCTTACGGGCCCGGGACCAACACGGCGTATGATCTGACTTGGCAAACCGTCGCGGATCTGCACCTCGGCCCCTATAACAATCCGCTCGCCGACCTGATAACGGACGTGGACGGCGACGGCACGATCGAGGTGCTGATCAAGCCTAACACCGTCAGATACTTCGCCGACGACGGTGGCGAGCGAAACCCCGTCTACTCGCATCCGGCCATTATTCGGCCGCTGGTGGACATGCTGGCGATCGCGGGCGCGCAAGAAATCCGCATTGGGGATGGCTCAAACGGGACCGGCGGGCTGTTCGCCAAAATGGACCAGCAGGGCTTCACCCAGGCCTACCTGAACCAACTGATGGCCCTCTGGCCCGGCATAACCGTCTCCCGCGTCGACTTCCAGAATCTCAGCCACTGGAGTTGGGTCGATCTGGGTGCGGATGCCGGCGAAGCGGGAGCGAGCACCTATTACGACAGCGGCTACAACGACACCGATCTGGTCAAGAGCGCCGACGGCTCGGCATCCTCTTACTTCGGGGCGGTGGACCCCCACGGCCGGCCTGGCCCCGGCAAATACAACTGCATGGGCTGGCAGGCCGTGACGGATTACGTCTTCGACGCCGACGTGATCATCGACCTGGCCAAGCTGAAGGTGCACTACTACGGCGTCTCGACGGCCATTCTCAAGAACTGGGTCGGCATCACCATGTTCTCCACCTTCAACATGAGCGAGAACTACTGGTGCCGCATCGCGCATGAGCCGACCAACCCGACATCCTATGAGAAGACTTTTGGTAATGACATACTATGGCGAGAAGTGGCCGATCTGCACCGCGGCGCGCTGTATTGGCGGGACGGCGCCGTCCACTCGACGCCCCAACGAAGATACTTGTGCATTCTTGACGCGATCAATTGCGGCGAGCGCTACCATGACCCCGACACACCCTGGCCCTACTGGCTCCACACCATGCTCGCCGGCGTCGATCCCGTCGCGATCGACGCCGTGGGCGCCAGGCTCCAGAGATATGACTTCCGCAATATCTCGATCATCAACAATGCCCACGCCGCCTCGATCGGCTCCCCCTGGCCCATCGGAACCGCCGACCCGGGTCAGGTGCGCGTTGTCGGCAGTCAGACCATCGACGCCACCTACAACCACCAGTTCCTGTTTGACGATCGGCACGGCCCTTCCTGGCCCGACTGGAATACCACGGTCATCAACGATCTCACCCCGCCGACGATCAACGCCGCCGCCATCCACGACGCCGGCGACGGCAACTGGATCGTCCAAGCCCACGTCAGCGACGCCCACGTCGCTTTCCTTTACTACGGCGACGACGGGACCGGGGCACCGAAAGTCATGCGCCTGGGGAAGAACGGAGATAACTACACGGCCACCATCAGCGGCCCCGCAGGCGATGCCTACGTCATCGCCCAGGATGTCTATTTCAACACCGCCCGGGCCAATATCGTCAACTTGCCGGTGATCGGTCTCAGCACCGGCACAATCAACCGGTCCGCCCACGTAGGACAGAACGTCACCCCAGGCGATACCTTCACCGTCCGGAACCTCGGCGCCGAAACGCTGACCTACTCGATCGAGGTTGAGGTTGAAACCGACCAGCATTGGCTCAGCGTGATGCCGACCACCGGCTCCTCCACCGGCGAGGAAGACCCGATTACCGTCTCCTACGACTGCGCAACGCTGCCGCCAGGAACGTACGCCGGAACGATCAAGGTTACGGGTAACGCCATCAACAGCCCGAAGACGATCATCGTGACCGTCGTCATCGAGACGGTCTCGCCCGATTTCAACCACGATGGCGACGTGGACCAGGAGGACTTCGGCCATCTCCAAGCTTGCCTCAGCGGCGGGGCGGCCTACCCGACCGGCTGTGGAAATGCCGATCTGGATGGCAATGGCTTTGTTGACAACGCAGATTGCATTATCTTCCAGCGATGCCTGTCGGGTGAGAACGTCATCGCTGACGGGACCTGCGACGACCAGAGGTGATGAGTGCCCGTGGGTCTCCCTGGTTGCTCCAAACGCCGGTTCAACACGACCTGTCTGGGCGAAACAAGAATAAACGGCATCTGATGGATCGGCGGCGTGCGCCGCGACCGCTTGAGCCGAGTCAAACGCGATCTTTCTGCAGTTGACGGAACCAGGGAATAGGTTTCAGGGCCGTCCGGCCCCAACGGGTGTCGTCGGGAGACCTCGCAATGGCGCCGGCGTCATCACTTCCGCGAACTCCTCGTAACCGGGAACCTCGCGGATGCTGCGGGCCGGCACGCCTACCACCGTGGTCATCGGCTCGACGTCACGAATGACTACCGCCCCCCCGCCAACGATGGCCTCGCAACCGATTCGAAGTCCCTGCAGAACGGTCGCCCCTATGCCCACAAAAGCCCCCGCCTCGACCGTCACGCGCCCCGCCAGCCGGGCGCCGGGACAAATATGGGCGGCGGTTCCGATCATCGACTCGTGATCCACGATGCAGCCGGTGTTCAGAATGACCGAGTCGCCGATCTGGCAATGGGCGCAAACCAGAGCCCCGGCGGCAATCACCACGTTGCGCCCGATCCGGACGTTGTGAGCCAGGTTGGCCGACGGGTGCACCGCGTTGATCAGATCGATTCCCATCGCCTCGATTTCGTCGGCGAAGCCCCGACGCACGCCGTTATCGCCGATCGCCACGATTGCCCCCGCCACCCCCTGACGCTTGAGATCAGGCAACGCCGACATGTCCCCCAGAATGGGGACCCCATCCATTCGCCGACCGTGAATCGCCGGATTCGAGTCGAGGAAGCCAATTACCTTGTGCTGCCGGGCCCGGATGAGTATGTCCAGGACCACACGCCCGTGGCCACCGGCCCCGACAATCACACAAGGCTTGCGATCATGGAGAAAAACTCGGTCCATCACTCACCTTTATCGGACGACCCAACGCCAGGCTGAACACTGTCCTTATCGGCTTCGTACTATTGGCGAGACCACGAAGGAAACGATTCTCTAGCCAACTGGGGGAAAGGCTGCTCAAATCTCAGCCGATACTTACGCCACCGTAAGGCAAATGCCCTCATCGACTAGAGACGGATTGCCGTCTCAATGCCTTCTGTGCCCTGTTCTGGTCTCTGGCATTGCGACGTGCTTGGGGGCGCATACGAATCTGCGAAAGACCTTGACGAGACGAAAGGAGGGCTTGTTGACCAGCCGTAACCTTCGCGTCTATAAGGGTCTTGAGAATCGTGGATCCCGCCCGTTGCGGGTTGATCCGCAAGTTGGCAGACTGCAGAAAGGTGTTCCATCATGGCTGGACCAAGCCAAACGCCAGTTGATGCCAGTGGGTGGCACTCTCCCACAGCCATCTTGAGGGAGGCACTGCGAAACCGGGGGTTCGTTGCCTGCGTCGCGATGCTTGCCTTATTTGCTGGCGGCTTTCAGCTCCTCGCGGCCGTGCGCGGCTTCATATTCGTAAAACAACGGGTCGATCTCAAAACCCCCTTGAATCTGCTCAAGCAGGAACGACTGGCTCCCTACAAGCTGCTCCAGCCCATCGAGATCCAATCCGACATCCTCAACCAGTTGGGGACGGATCAGTATGTTCACTGGATCCTTCAGGTACCGGAGAAGCCGGAACAGCCGGCCAGCGGGCGGATCTTTTCCCTCTTTGTGACGTACTACACCGGCCTTCCGGACGCGGTCCCACATGCCCCTGAAGCCTGCTACGCGGGTGGCGGACACAAGTTGATCAAACAAACCCCCGACGAGGTCACGATCACAAGTCAGGGACAACAGATCGTGGTACCCGTACAAGTGCTCGAGTTTGAGAAGGAAAGCCAGTTCGGGCGGAATTCCCGGATTGTGCTTTACACCTTCCATGCCAACGGACAATTCCGACCGGATCGAACTGCGGTCCGACTGGCCATCGGCAGCCTGACCGACCGGTATGCCTATTTCAGCAAGGTCGAAGTAGGGGTGGATCTGGACGGAAGGCAATTCACGAAAGAACAAGCCGTGGCGTTGGCCAAGGAGTTCCTCCGGGTTGCCATGCCGGTGCTCTTGGAGGATCATTGGCCGGATTGGGAAGCCGTCAACCGACGTTCCGCAACCCAGCCGACGGCCGGCAACGGCAGATAGGCCGCCTGCCGCGAAGCTCGAACGCCCTGAATAGGCTGACAAGCCTGCAATCGCTTGTTGCTCGGACACAAAGGAAGAGACACCAGACATGGCAAGAAGACTCAACAAACAGATGGTGCTGGGACTGACGATCGCATCAATGATCCTGACCACCATTGCGATGGTGGTGGTGATCAAGCTCCTGCCCCAGAGAGACCCGAAACCCGCAGTCCTCGAAGCCGAACGGCTGGTGCGGGCCGGCGACTTCGTCGAGGCGGTCAAGAAATACCAGATGGCCGCAAGGCGCGCCAAAGCCATGAAAGACATGGACCGGTATGCCGAATACATGGTCCTGGCAGGAGAAACGGCTCTCAAGGCCGGCTCAGCCATCGATGCTCGCCGCTGTTGGTCGGATGTGATGCTCAATGATCCCAAGAACGAGGCCGCCCAAACACGCATCGTCAGCCTCCTGCTCGAGTTCGCCAGGTATGGTGACATGCAATGGTCCGTCTTGCAGACCGAAGCCGAGAAGCTGGTTGGAATCAACGGCAACAACGCCGTCGGGCTGCACGCCCTGGGATTGGCTCTGGTTCAGCAACGGGCAACCAACCCGCGCAACGCCGAAGACGGCGAAAAGCAACTCATCGCGTCCATACAGGCCGACAAGGGAAACCCCGAGTACGTGAACAGGCTCGCGCAGTTCTACGTCACGGTTGGCCGGCATGAGGATGCCGAAAGACTGTACGATCAGCTCATTGCCGAACTGGAAAGTCAGCGAGCCGCCACTCCTCCTGAAACGTCGCCCGCCCAGGCCGTCGCCACAACGCAACCGGCAACGGGCAGCAGCGCCGAGAAGCTTGCCGAAGCCTACCTGATGCGTGGTTCATTCCATACCTACAAGGCCGAACGACTGCATACGCAAGCCATGAACGCCCCGGCCGCTCAGGCGGCCCTTCTCGCAGCCCAGTCGGCGGAGGCCGAGGCCAA
>DAOOIV010000152.1 GCA_035384605.1 Phycisphaerae bacterium | reverse complement strand
GACCCCCGCGCGCCAAAAGCCGGACACCGACCGCCGACCACCCCCCGCGCCAAACAAACCCATTCATGTCCTTAAGTCTTTCCTTTGCAACCACTTAATGAAGAACCCGACGTCTGCGAGCAAGGTTCGTACGCGCCCTGATCCGCCCCGGTGAAAGAAACCCAATCCGGCTTCTTGGCCAAGAGGGCTTCCCTAGAAGAGTATCCAGGCTAAAGACTCTATCATCGAGGTCGGCATGCCCGATCAGCCAGTCTCAAGGGAGCGGTCGATGCGAGCGGCACATCTGGCCAGCATGTCCTCGTACTGGGCCAGGAGCCTGCCTCGTGGAGGGCCGCTTTCAATGTGGTCCCAGGGAAAGATCTCAGCGGCGTCACGCCGGCGGTGAGCATAGAAGGCCGGATCGATGCCGGTCATCTCGAACGCCCTGAGCCAGAGGCTGTTGTCGAAAACCTCGTCCCAGCCGTCCATGCGGGCACCGAGGCGATACGCGGTTTCGATGACGCGACCCAGACGCCGGTCGCCGCGGGCGAAGACGCCTTCGAGAATGGAGCGGTCGACGCGATGGGTTTTGATGTGAACCGCTGAGCGGCGCTGCCGTGCGGCGTCCAACAGGATACGGCGGGCCTCGTGGAAATACTCGGCCGTTTGCATGGGGGCCCACTGCAGCGGCGTGTGAGGTTTGGGTACCAGCCAACTCACGCCGGCGTTGACCGAGGCCGGGCCCCCACGGACGGCCCGCTTGGCGTGACTCACCTGAAGAGCTAGATCGAAGATGCCGCGTATGTCGGACTCGGTCTCGCCCGGGAAGCCGCACATGAAATAAAGCTTCACCGAGTTCCAGCCGGCCTTGTAGGCCTGCCGGATTCCTTCGATGAGGTCCCCTTCAAGCACCTCTTTGCGGATCGCCTCACGCATCTCTTGTGTGGCCGCCTCGACGGCGATCGTCAACCCGCCCTTGCGGACGCTGCTCACCAGCCAGGGAATGTCCGAAAGCATCTTGTCCACCCGAAGCGACGGAAGAGAGAGGTTCACTCGGCGGGGCCCAAACCGCTCGTTCATCCGCTCCGCCAGCTCGCGAAGCCTCGGATAATCCGCACTGGACAGGCTCAGCAGGCCGATCTCGTCATGACCGGTGGCCCGCCAGGCAGACTCGGCAATCTCCATAATACGATCGACTGACCGGATGCGCATCGGCCGCTTGGTGTAGCCGGCGTGGCAGAATCGGCATCTCTTGGGACAACCACGCATGATCTCGATGCTGATCCGATCGTGAACAACCTCCGTGAACGGCACAATCGGACGAATCGGTACGGGGGCGTTGTCGAAATCCTTTGTGAAGCAGCGGACGATGGTCTGCCGCGGTGCAAAGCCGGCAGGACACCCGCTTGCGGCGACCATACCGGCAATCGTGCCGTCGAGTCGGTATTTGATCTCATACAGCGACGGGACGTAGAGCCACTCAAACCGGCGGGCAAGTTCGATGAGTCTCTCAGAACGTGACGCGCCGCAACGCTTGAGCTCACGGCACGCGTCGAGAATCGCGGCCGTGCTTGCCTCGCCGTCCCCGATCACGACGGCATCAACAAAATCGGCGATGGGTTCAGGATTGTCCATCTGAGGCCCGCCCACGATGACCAGAGGATGTCCCTCGTCACGATCGGCTGACCCGAGCGGTATGCCCGCTAAGTCGAGAAGTAAAAGAAGGTTACTAGAGGACATCTCGTACTGCATGGACACGGCCAGGATATCCGCCGTCGCGACGGGCTGTCGGGTATCCCAGGTGAACAGCGGAATGCCCCGCCCGCGCATCACCCGCTCCGCGTCCGTCCAGGGACAGTAGACGCGTTCGGCACAGACACCGGGCGTGTGATTGCACAGCCAATAGAGAATCTGACATCCGAGGTGGCTCATCCCGACTGCATAGGTGTCGGGAAAAGCCAGGGCGACGCGCAGCTCCGCTCGCTCCCAGTCGCCGGGCCGGACAAGCTGGTTCCACTCGCCGCCGATGTACTGCCCCGGTTGCCGTACCTGCGGCAGGAGCTCATTGCTGATCCTCTCACCAAGCGCCATGGCAACGTTCCACGCATCCGCGCCGACCACCGCGCGGCTGTGCCGCTTATTCTACCGTTCGATGGGTTTGCCGGACAGCCGAGCCCGCGGCACAGCACGTTCCCTGACGGATCGGATTACCGGAGATACGTGTGGATCGAGGTGGGATCGCGAGGCTGAAGGAAACTAACGCTGGCGATAGATGATGCGCCCGCGAGTCAGGTCATAGGGGGACAACTCGACCGTCACGATGTCGCCCGGTACGATCCTGATGAAGTGTTTCCGCATCTTCCCGGCAATGTGGGCCAGGACCTCGTGTTTGGCATTGCCCGTTTCCGCCTCGACCAGAAACTGGGCGTTGGGCAGCGCCTTGATGACTTTGGCTTCGACCTGGATCTTCTCAGACTGCGCCATAAACTCCCTTGTCGTTGTCAGCGAAACCACAAACCTGTGTGGGGGTATATTATCGGCAACGCCGCGCAATAAGCAAATCAATAACCCAACCGCTTTCCACGACGGCCCGGACCGTCGACGCCTCAGGGGCATCACAGGACCGCGTTCTCGCCGCCGAGCCGCGTCCGGTCCGGAAAAAGGTGCCCTGCCGGCCCCTCCAAATGAAGCCCCGACCTGCTCTTTCCGATAGATCCCCTGGACGGGCACCCCGCCCGCTGAGGGCCAACCGCTGCAGGGTCATCTTCAATGCCGTTTATGGACGCGCAATCTCTGTTAACCGTTCTGTGTATCCTGCTGGGAACCGGCCTTTTCGTGCGGATGGTGGCCAAGGAGAAACACCGCCGCGACAAGCACCTCGAATTGCGACGATACGAGAAAGAACTGGCTGAGGCCGAGCAGCAGAAACGCATGGCCCGGCAGGCGGCCTCGGAAGGCGCCCCCGTCGTCCATGTCGCCGAACTGCGGCCCCAAAACTCCGATAAACCCTGAAGCCCTTTGCATCGCTCCTTGCCCCAAGCACTCCGACGACCTCCTTCCGGGAAAACGATCCCACGTGACAGACTCTCGCCTTTGGGCAGGGTCGGCGCGCCAAGCCGGACAGGCACGGTCGCCTTGGCAAACCGGGGTCGCTGTTCTGAACGCCCCCCCTGAACGGCCTGTTGTGCGCCGTCGCCCGATCTGTTGCGCAGCCTGAGGGCACCGGGACGCGGCAGGTTGACTGGTGCCGCTTGAAGCCTTAGAGTGAAAACGCCGCGTATGTCACGTGGCGGCGCCGTCAAGTCGGCGAACGTCAGGAGCGAAGGATCGTGCCTGAGACCCCAATCCGGAATCGTTCAATCAGTCTGACGTCGTTTCTGACTGCCCTTGGTGCCGTGATCGCCGGCTGCATCCTGATAATCGCCGGCCTGGTGCCGTCCGATCTGACCGGGCGGGCCGTCCTGATCGTCGGCGGCATGTTGTTGATCGCCGTTTCGCTGCTGTTGCACTCGCTGGTCAAGTTGTTGGTCCTGACCGAGGCGAACATCAACCGCGTTCACCATAACACCCTGGATCTTCACGACACGGCCAGAAGATTGGAGCCGATGATCAAACAGATCGCCGACAATAGCCAGCTATCCGACGCGGCCCGGTCGATCACGCATCGGGACAAGGAACTCGAGGCCCTCCGTCATGCCCTGCGTGAAGAGATGTTTCAGGGCAACTGGGACGCCGCGATGTACCTCATTGAGCAGATGCAGACGCGGTTCGGGTACGCTCGTGAGGCTGAAGCCCTTCGCAAAGAGCTTGCCCAGATTCGCGAGATGACCATCGAGGAGAAGATCGGGGATGCCGTCTCGCACATCACCAAGCTGATGGATGAGCACCATTGGGAGCGGGCCCGTCAAGAGTCCGAGCGGTTGATCAAGCTGTTCCCCCGTCACGAGCGGGTCCTGGGGCTTCCCGCGGAACTGAATCGGCGACGGGAAGCCCGAAAACAGGAACTGCTTCAGCAGTGGAACCAGGCTGTTGCCCGGGAAGAGGTCGACCGTGGCATTCAGATCCTGACCGAGCTGGACCAGTACCTTACGAAAGAAGAGGCGCAGAGTCTGCAGGACTCCGCCCGTCACGTATTCAAGGCTCGTCTGGTCGCGCTCGGCGTCAGCTTCGGACTCGCCGTGTCGGAAAATCGCTGGCGCGATGCGCTCGAAGTCGGTCTGTGCATTCGTCAGGAGTTTCCGAACAGCCGGATGGCCCAGGAGGTCGGAGAGAAGCTCGATACACTTCGTATCCGCGCGGGTTTTGCCGCCGGGGCCGAGGTCATCCAGCGATCGGTTACCCAGGAATAGCGTTCTCAGCTATGTGTTTGAACCGCGCTCTGTCATGCGCCTGCCGACGAGTTGCGTCCGGTGCCTTCTCGTCGATGTTCCGGGTTGGCCTTGGTTATCGAGAGACATGCTGCTCATGGGACACTGACACGGCGAACACGACGCCCGATCAGCGTGGTGATCTCGTAGGGAATAGATTCGGTCATGGTTGCCAGCGACTCGACGCTGTTGAATGAAGAGGGGTCGTCATCGATGATGACCACTCGATCCCCCACCGCTACGGGGCCTGCGTCAGTCAGATCCAGGTTGATCTGGTCCATGCTGACCCGCCCGACCACTGCGATCGGCTCGCAGGGCTGCTTGCGGGCAGTCTCCAGTGTCACGATCGCCCTATTGCCCAGAACGCGCCGATAGCCGTCGGCATAGCCCAATGAAACGGTGCCGATCACGCTCTCTCGCTTGGCCCTCCACGTGCAGCCGTAACCTACCGAAGCACCGGCAGGCAATCGGCGGATTTCCGTCAGACGCACGACCAGCCGCAAGATCGGGCGGAGATCAGGCGGCCTTTCACTGGCCGGTCCGCCCCAATACCCGTAGATGCACAAACCCGGTCTGACCAGGTCCAGATGTGATTCGGGCAGGCGGAAAACGGCGGCCGAGTTGGCGGCGTGAAAGGACCCGACCGCCAGCTTCGCCTCACGCATGCGGGCGATGAGCTGCTTGAATTCTTGAAGCTGGCTTCGCGCAAACCTCAGGTCATCCTCATCCGCGGTGGCAAAGTGCATGTAGACGCCGTCGATGAGAATGCCGGGCACCAGCGCGGTCTGAGCAATAATGTCCGGTGCCTTGTCACATCGGACACCGCATCGGCCCATGCCGGTGTCGACCTGGATCTCGACATGCCCCATCCTGTGTTGGCGCTTGGCAGCCGTGGCGAGCAGGCGGGCCTCCTCGGGAGAGGTGATCGTCACCGCAATATGGGCCGCCACGGCTTCGGCGGCGTTCTCGATTCGTTCGCTTTCGCTTCGGCTGGCCAATATGGGTCCGAGACAAAGAATCGGACCAGTCCAACCAAGAGCGCGAAGCTCGACGGCCTCGTCGAGATTCGCGACCGCCAAGCGCTCAATGCCGGCACGGACAAGGGCCGGCAGCACCTGCGAGAGCCCGTGACCGTAAGCGTTCGCCTTGACGGCGACGCAAATGGGTGTGCCGGGCGGGATGCGTCGCCGGACGGCCTCCACATTGCCCTGGATGGCGGCGGCGCTGACGTAGGCAGTCGCTGGCTCATGCATGGGTCGATCAGGTCTCCTGCGCCAATCTTGAAGGGCGGCAGCCCGCGCCATCTGGCTCCGCCGACCGGCATGGTATACAATCTCCCGGCGATTGGTACAAACTCAATGATTCTTTGGGATCCATGGCGACAGCGTTCGCCTGCCTCGAAATGCGCAAACACCACGAACCGCCCGCAGCATTCGCCGAACTCGGCATCCAAACACCATTCCTGTCAGCCCTGCAAAGAATGGGCTTCAGCCGGCCCACGGAGATTCAGCAACGGCTTATCCCGTTGGCGTTGGCCGGGCGAGACGTCCTCGGTCAAGCCCGCACGGGCACGGGGAAGACCGCCGCTTTCGGCCTGCCTTTGCTTCAATTGGCCAAGCCGGCCGAGGGGCTCCAGGGGCTCGTTCTCGTGCCGACCCGCGAACTCGCGGTGCAGGTTGCGGCCGAGATGCTCCGCCTGGCCGAGACCTCAGGCTTACGCGTCGTACCCGTCTACGGTGGACAGCGAATCCGTCAGCAGGTTCACCTCCTGGGCCGCAAGCCGCATTTTGTGGTTGGCACCCCGGGCCGCGTGATGGACTTCCTGGATCGCCGAATCCTCTCGTTCAGCGGCATTCGTTTTGTCGTGTTGGACGAAGTCGACCGGATGCTGGACATCGGTTTCCGCGACGATATCAAGCGGATCCTCTCGCAGGTCAAAACCGCCCACCAGACCATCCTCGTCTCGGCCACCATGACCGATGAGATCAAACGCCTTGCCGAGCAGTACATGACCGACCCGGTCGAGGTCAACGTCTCCCAGGACAAGATGACCGTGGATGAGGTGCGGCAGTCCTTCTACACGGTGGACCGCTGGGACAAGTACCGGCTCTTGAGAACCGTGCTCGATTCCAGGAAGCCCAAGCTGGCCATCGTTTTCTGCAACACCAAGCACGCGGTCCGCAAGTTGGCAAAGCGGCTCAACGGCGACGGCATCAACGCCAGGGAAATCCACGGCGATCTCGTTCAGGCCAAGCGGGACCGGGTGATGTCGCGATTCCGAAAGCATGCGATCCACGTGTTGGTCGCCACCGACCTGGCGGCCCGAGGCATCGACGTTCAGGGCATAACCCACATCATCAATTATGACATTCCCGATGACCCGCTCGGCTATGTTCACCGCATCGGCCGCACGGCTCGCATGGGCTGCTTCGGAGAGGCTTTGACCTTTGTGACCCGCGAAGAGGGCAAACAGCTCACCGAGATCGAGAAGCTGATCAACAGGGAGATTCCCTGCGAGCAAATGGAAGGCTTCGAGCCGTCGCCGCCCCCGGAGCAGCACTCCGCTTTCGCCATCGCCGCCAAGCCGGAGGCGTCGGTCGACGCGCCGGCAGCAAATGTCTCGACGGCCCCTAAACGCCTGGGAGCCAAGTTCAGGCCCGTGCGCCGCAGACGATTGTGAGCAAGGCACCGCCCCGTGACAATGCAGACACGCACCGCCCGCAGCTTGTCATGGTCGTGTCTTCCGCGGATCAGGCGGGCAGTCGCCTTGCAACCTTCCCCGGGCACACCTATACTGGCCGATGAGATGACTTGCCCGCAATGGAGCGACTATGCCGATCTACGAGTATCGATGTCTGAAATGCCGGCACGAGTTCGGCCGGCTGGTCCGGTCTGACGCGGAGGAGCAGGCTCTGGTCTGTCCCAAATGCGGAAAGAAAGAGCTGGAGAAGAAGCTGAGCGTTTTCGCGGCCGGGAAGGGGGCAGCGTCCGAGCCCTCTTTGCCGCCGTCCTGTGCCGGCTGCCAGAATCTTGGCGGCCCGTGCCCGATGAGGCAGTGAAAGCTCGCGGTTGAAAGCATTGTCGAATGAAGACTAGCCTTGCCGAAGACAACCCTCAACTTCGCATGTCGGTTGCCGCTGTATTGACTTGGCTCATGCCGGGTGCGGGTCATCTGTATATCCGTGAGCGGGCAAGGGGCCTTATTATTCTGGTGACCATCGCGATCACCTTCTGGGTAGGCGTTGCCGTCGGCGGCCTTAGCAACACGGTTTCGCCCGGCGGCCGGTCGTTATGGTTCATGGGTCAGATCTGTGCCGGCGGCCACGCCTTGGCCGCCTGGGGCTTGGGTACCTGGGTGGATCCCAGCCCCGTGCCCAAGAGGGATCCCAAGTTCGTGGCCTTCGGCCGATCCGAAGAGATTTCGGTCGTCTACACGGCCATCTGCGGCATGCTCAACATCCTGGTGATCTTCGACGTGCTGGTCCGGGCGGAAAAGCCCCTGATCCAGGCGGGTCGCACCCCGCCTGCGGCAAAGGGGGCGGCCGGATGATCGAGCTGCTCGCCACTCTCATGATCAACCCCCTCCCTCTGGTTCGCTGGCAGCAGGCCCTGTTGTTGCTGCCGCTCTGCCTCTGTATCAGCATCATCTACAAGACCATCAAGTGCGAGAACCTCCGGGAGATCCCCATGGCGGTCCTCAAGAACTGGATCACCATCGTGATCGGAATGTATGTGGTCGGCATCGCCCTTCTGTTGATCTACGAATTGCTGGCATAAGACTGGCCGGGCGCAAGCCCGGGCCCGGAAACGCGGTGTTCAAAGCACCGGGCGAGGCGAGCACGTCTTGCATCCCATTACTGAGTCTGCGGTGTTGTCAATTGGTCGACTGTGAGATGGCGCAGGCGGCGGAGGAAATCTTCGATGGTCCCCCGGTGCTGAGACGTGAGCGCGTGACCCCCGAATGCGACGTCATAGTAGCATTGCACGAGAACCGGGGCCTCTTGGAGAATGGCGTAACGTTCCGCCAGATCGGCGGCGAACTCGGCGGGCGTCTGATCGGGCCTGCGAGTCAGTCCGAGATCCGCGAGGAAGCGGCAGAATCGATGGTAGAACTCGACCTCGCGGCTGCGGCTTGCCTGCCTGGCGTGCCGGCCCTGCGAGAGACGCCGGGCAAGCCTCGTCAATCGACGCGCCAAGGAGACGGCGACATAGGTCAATAATAGAACCAGCGTCACCACCAGGAGCGTGAAAACCCAGTAAACCAGGCGTTCGTGCCACGACAGAGCAAGACGCCAGCCGAACAACTCGCGAATGAATGCGACCACGCCGCCGATCAGCGTTCGCTGGTCTTGAGCCGGTCTGCGAAGCCATTGGGCGAACCGATCGAGCATTCGGCGCCGCGTTTCGGCGTTGAAAGAGAGAACTCCGTCGGACCACTGGAACTGGAGGAAGTCCAGATAAGCGCGGATTCGGGCGCCCAGACCCGTCAGCCGCCCCGATTGCCTTCGGGACAACGGCGTGGGATCCAGCGTCACCCAATCGAGGCCGGGGATGAACACCTCGACCCATGCGTGTGCGTGCTTCTTGCGAATCAGGTAGAAGCCGCCGAACGAGTTGTACTCATTCGCCAGATAACCGATGACCACCCTGGCAGGGACGCCCTTGAGCTGGCACATCAGGGCCAATGCCGAGGCGAAATACTCGCAATGACCCTTTCGGGAGACCAGCAAAAAACTGCTCACCGGGTCTCCGGTCTCAGGCATCGGCGGAGGCTCGAGGGAGTAGGCAAAATGCTCGGATTGCAGGAAAGCCTCCAGCCGGCGGGCGAAGGATAAGCGGTTTCCAGGCTCTGTGAGCGGGCCGATTCCGCGCGTCTGTTCATCGATGAGACGGAGAAGCTGCTCTCGCCGTTCGTTCGCGATCGGGGGAGGCGTCGGCGGGGGGACGTCGGCGGCGCCCCGTTCGGCTGCCAGCGCTTTGGCGGCCATTGCCGGAACCGCCGGGGACTTGATCGTGTAGTCCAGTTGCTTCCGCACCGGCCTGAGAGTTTGAAGAATCTGTGTCCCGTTCCATTTTCGCACGGTCCGCAAGGTGGGCGAGCTGATCTCGAGCGGTGGATAACAGGCGAACAGCGTGATGTCGTCGGACGGCTCCAGGCGGTACTTCTGTATGAGCATCGGCCCGTGCGGCAGAGCGATGTCATTGCGGAACAGGGTGGTGGAGGGCGTTGTCTCTTCATCCGAAGTGAGCTGGTAGGTGTCAGCGCTGAGCTCCGTCACTCCCGATCGCCGCCAGCCCCAGTTGCGGTTTCCTGTCGGCGATCGGCTGGTGTACCGGTCGAGGACTTCTCCCCTTAGATAAAGCGGAACCCTCGATCCGACAGGCGTGCCATATTCGTCCGTCGCCGTCAGACGCATGATCGGCTGGTCCGATTCCTCGATCGCGCCGACCGAGGCGAATTCGATCGATCGGGCGAACCCGCTGAGGGCGCCGGCCGTGGCCGGTTGCCCAGCCTGGCCGAACATGCCGGCACCGACGCGGGGTATTGCGACGAAGACCATGACCCCGAGTCCCAGGGTTACAATGGCGACGGAGAGCGAGCCGGTGCGTTGTGCATTCAGGCCGGCGTGCGAGGTCGTTCCGTCGGGCCGGCGAAAGCCCGATGCCTGAACATTGCGCCGATCGGACCAGGCGGCTTCGCTTTCAAGGTGATGGGTGATGAAGCGCTGACACCCGGCGATGGCATACACGGCCAACACCAGCGGGAAAAGCAGGCTGCCACCGACAATGCCGCCGACGACCAGCAGCAACAGGAGAAGTATGAGCAGCATGGCATCGTCGCGATGGGTGCGCCATTGCAGCCACTTGGTAATACAGATGAGAATCATGAAATGTGCAAGAGCCAGGACCGTAGGCACGGAGAAACGCCAGCCCCACTCGATGATC
>DAOOIV010000151.1 GCA_035384605.1 Phycisphaerae bacterium | reverse complement strand
AGACTACATATTCAAACCGGCGAAATCTCTGCACTTTCAGAACGACGCTGGCAAACGCCATCGAGCACGCCTGTGTCCTTTGCCGCAACGACACGATCACCGCCCGCGACCTGCCGGCGTCGGTCCGGGCCGCTTCGATTTCGCATCTGGCATGTGACGATTCTCCGGTAGTCCCTCTTGCAGTGGCCGAACGAGCCCTTATCGCTCGCGCCTTGCAGGCGGCGGGCGGCAACAAGTCTCTTGCCGCCGCGATGCTGCAGATCGATCGGCGCAGGCTGTATCGCAAGATCCGGGCCTACGGCCTGCACATCAACCGTCAATAGCCCAAGGCGGACCGCCTTTTTGCGGGCTGCGAGCCAAGCGCTCTGCGATCCAGAAACATGCGCGCAAGCCGCACAGATGTCTGGCCGTAAGGTTCTGACCCCCACGGCGTTATCCATTGCACGATCGGCGTTCCTGGCACGCGTTGTGCGCGCCTGCTGTACCACAACGGCACAGTGAGCCATTCCGGTACAAATGTTCGCTAAGTGCCGCCGGCGCAGGAGACGGCGGCGCACGGACCCGCCATGGCGGTACCACAATGGTACATTCCTGGCAAAGCCTCTCTCTCGTTCATTCCGCTCAAAGGCCTTGTGGTTGCTCAGCTTGCGCGCCGCCCGGTTGCGCGGCACGCCTCCTGCCGGGTTGGCCCATGTCGCGCCGGATGCGCGCTCAAAACGGGACGGCCAGGCGTTCAGCGTGGAGGGCCCGCGCGCACGGTTGGGCGCCGCTTGTGTCCGGAAGGGTCGCGCAGCAGGCGTCGACAGGAGAGAATTAGATGTCCCGAGCAAGTGAACCCGTCCTGGTTGTGGTTCTGGACCGCGTGGTGACCCCGGCGCTGGCCCGTCTTCTCATGCGCCGGGGGTGGCCGCTGCTGCGCGCAACGAGTGCAAGCCAGGCGGTGCAGAGAATCCGCGACGCAGAGCCCGAGACGCTGGTGATACAGGTTTCGCTGGACTCGGCGGAGACCCTGGACTTGCTCGATCGCGTGCGCCGGCTGCGTCCGGGCATGCCGGTGGTGACGGTCGCGACGTACGAGGGCCACGAGCTCGAGCGGACGGTTCGCGCGGTCGGCGTGAGCTGTTATATGGCCTCGGCCGACCCGGAACTCATCGAGCAGGCCGTGCTGGCAATGGTCGGCGCGACCACGCCTTCCGGAGCGAGCCTCGCCCACGGCCGGTACAGGCCGCAACAGGCGGAGCCGGTTACCCAGGTGGTGTTCTCTCTTCCCAAGACGGTGGGCGCCGCGGCCGGCGCCGCCCCCGAACGCGGGACAAGGAAGAAGAAGTTATGGCCAGAGGTGGCCTGACGAGGTGTGTTCGTGATTCATGACGAAAGGAAAGAATCATGTCTCTGACAGAAGCTCAGAAGAAAACGCTCAGCCGATGCAGCGGTGAACATCTGCTGCTGTTGCGCATCCTGACCGGATCCCGCCTCAAAAAGGTAATCGATGAGGAGCTTGATCGCCGTGCCGGCGTCTGCGTCCGTCGTCTTCGTCAGACGGCGCGCGTCCGCCGGGCGGCGTGAGTGACCGAGGAGATCTGCGAGAGATAAGGAGTTCTGCCATGGACAAGCGATTGCGCAAATGGATGAGGCGAATGGATGACGACCAGCTCTGCGCACTGTCCGAGCTGGTTGCGGCCGAGATCGATCGGCGCAGCGAGCGCCGGTTTCCGCGGGCGTATGTCCGCAGCACGTACATGAGCGACATGGTGCGCGGCGAGCGAAAGGCCGAACCGCGGCGCGTGAGGTGGGCGGCCTGATCGGAAGAGTCGGCGGGGCAACCCGCCCCGGCAAACGAGGTGGAGGGCGTCATGTCTGGAAACAGCGGCAAAACGCAGACGCGTCGGGAAGTTCCGGTGCTGCGGCTGGAAACCGCGGAACCGGTGCGGCCCCTGGTGGTGCGATCACGGAAAACGCGCCGGGGCGGGCTGAGGCTGGTTCTGGGTTACTGGGACTGGGATCCGGGGCACGACCCGGCGGAGCGGCATTCGGCCAGGTTGGCCCTGGCCGCCTGAAGCCGGGCCCCGGGAACACCCGCGGCGCGTCCACAACCAACAAGCCCTGGTGTGGGAACAGATCATGGTTTTTCTGGGAGGAATGACAAGACGAAACGCGGCCCCGACAAGGGCCGGGTCGTGGGTTGCCGACCCGCGGCCGTTGGACGCAAACATCAGCGGTGATTCAAGAGAAGGAGAAGAGAAGATGACCCGGGATCACGGCCGCAAGCACCGGTCAAGGAGGAACGGGAGACCGCCCCGGGACAAAAGGGTGTGCGAATGCACGCCGGGCAACATCGCGGCGTGCGGGGGTTACGCCAAACGGGCCGCTCGCGTGAGCGGCCGGCATGCCGGAGGGCATGCGAAAAAGTGAATCAGTAGTGCCGTGCACGGCCGGACGAGGCCGCGGCACGGCCAGACTCGCCCGCAAGGGCGAAGAAGCGCCCGAGATGACTCGAATGAAGAAACTGATTGGTCTCGCACATCTTCGGATTCGACCGGGCGCAAGAGGAGTACGAACAACGATGAAGACAAAGATGTATTTGATTGCCGTGGGGGTCATGATAGGGGCGACGAGCGTCATGGGTGTTGGTCTCACGGTGCTCCCGGCGACGCACTCGGGCACGAATAACGCGAATGCCGCCTCTGGGTATCACATCCAGGGCATGACCGACGACGGGGCCTACGTAGTTGGCACTGCGTACAATCCCGGAGGACCCTACGATGGTGCCAACGGCATTCTGATAATCAAAGTCAGCGACTTGACGACTACTCTGCTCCAACCCAAGGCAGGGACCAGTGGTCGCGGCATTGCCTACACCTCCGCCGGGTTGATGGTTGCCGGTGCTGTCGGTTCCAACTCTGCCCTTGGCCGAGCCTACGATGCGGGCTCACCGCCATCTACCAACTATTATCTTGACACGATGAACGGTACTACGAGCGAGGTCAAGGTTGCCCAGATGAACTGTCTGTCCATCGACGCTGCCACCGGCAACGGCTGGCTTGTCGGAGAGCGGCACAACGGTAAAGAAGCGGTGGCCTACAAGTACGTCAACGGCGTCGCGCAAAACAAGGTTGGTACCAATCCTCGGGCGTTTTGGGAAAAGCAAGGGACAGGCGACACAGTCCTGAACGGCGTTTCTAACACCGGACTGGCGGTTGGGACCGACAACGGAGGGAAGCGTGCGATCTATGCAGATGTTGCCAACAATGGCGATGTTACCCCAATCCCGCAGCATCCTAATTCCACGGGCGAGGGCCAGGGTAACGGCATGTCCGCTGGCGGCTTGTACGCGTCAGGGTACATGAAGCCATTGGCTTTGGTGAGCGATGACAGCCTCCATGCTTTTCTCTGGAAAGTGGGGTCTGAATACAGTGTTGAGCTTTTGCCTGCCGGCGGTGACATCGATGGAGTTCAGCAATCTAACAGCTTCGATGTCTCGGATAACGGCACGGCGGTCGGCTTCACCTGGAACGGGAAAGACCGTGCTGGCAACTCGTTTACCGGTTACCGGGCGACCGTTTGGGAGAACGGCAACACGACCGGTGTATTGGTCCAGGATATCCTTACGTCCCAGGGCGTTGATCTTAGTGCCTGGCAATACCTGGAGCGCTGTATAAGCGTGACACCCGATGGTCTGACGATTGCTGGCCGCGGGGTCCTTGCAGACGGAACCTATCGAGGCTTCGTGGCTGTGATTCCCGAGCCGGCGGGGGTGGTGTTGCTGGGCTTGGGGAGTCTTTTGCTTCGACGGCGGAGGTAGCGGAGCACGAACGTGAGTCCTTCCGCCGGGCGGAGAAAGGCGTCCGGCGAGGGGACGAGAAACGCAAATAGAGGAATATTCTTCACAGTGAATAGATAGAAGGAAAACACAGGAGCATCAAACAATGAAGAAACTGGTAACGATTTGTGCAATTCTGTGCATGGCCGCAACGGCGGCGCAGGCGGTGTTCATTGTAGAGAGCCGTGATGCTGCCGGCAATCTGACCCCAGCGCCAGCCTACGCTGAGTTCGGCGTGTGGGCCAACGCAGGCGCGAAGAGCACCGCTGAGGGTCTTATAGGTGTCGGTTCTCGCTATGGCAGCACCTATCGTTCTCTCGCCGGCCTGAAGGAGGCCACATTCACCGTGGACCTGCCTGTAGCCGGTGAATATGAGGTGTTTGTGACTTGGGGTGCCGGAGCCAACCGCAGGGCTAATATCGAGCATCGGATAGTTCACGCGGGCGGCATCACCGCAGTGCTGGTGGATCAGCGTGCGACGGCTAACGAGTGGGTTTCCCTGGGTACCTATACCTTCAATGCGGGTCCTGCGTCGGTCACGGTCAGCAATGCATGGGTAGACCTCAGCGGTTCAATGTACGCTGACGCGGTCAAATGGGTTCCCGAGCCTGGGGCGATGGCGTTGCTGGTTTTGGGGAGCCTCGGCGGCGTGGTTCTGCGTCGTCGGAGAGCCTGAGGATGGTATTCGGTTCCTCCCGCCGGGCCGGGGGAGGAAGGATGCTTGCCCGGCGGGAGGTCCGGCCGGGCTACGGGCATCAGCCGCCGGGCAGCCTGATTGAGGGAAGATGACCAAACAGGAGTGTGGACAAAAGAGTGACAAGCCTTTGCAGGAATATCCATGAGGTTTTCGGGAGGAACGACAAGACGATACGGGGCCCTGCGAAAGGGACGGGGCCTGATGTGTATCCGCGGCGGCCGGCCGTGGACGACAGCCAAAACAGGACTGAGAAGCAGCCTGGGACAACGGCCGCAAGGACTGGCCACGGACGGACAGGAGGCCACCCCGGGCAAAAGGGCGCGAGAGGCACGCCACGGACAGAACCGGGCGTGCGAGGGTTACGCCGATAAGGCCGCTCGCGTGAGCGGCCGGCAAACGAAAAGCGAAAGAAACAGTGTCATAAGGAGCTAAGATGAATAAGGTTTTTCTAACATGCGGTATTTTGCTAACGGCCACATCGGCTTTTGCCAACCTTATACAGAATGGCAGCTTCGAGACCGGCGATATCAGCGGCTGGACCTACTGGCACGCTCCCTGGTGCGTGAACTGCCAAGCTGTCGTGCAGACCGGTAGTGGAACGATGGTAGATGGGCAGTCGCGAGCCCGCCTGCAGATCAGCAACGGTGAGGGCAGCTTCGGCCTTTACCAAGTCGTGGCCGTGCCAACAGACAAGGAGGTCACGCTGGAGGCCTGGGTCCGAGCGACGAGCAACAACGTCAATTGGGCCGAGGTGCTGCTGTACGACTACGCGGTGACGGACATCAACGATATTGACAGCGGCGAGAAATCCGCTCCGTACATGATCTGGAAGCGAGATTCGTGGGGCGGAGTCTCCGGTTTGCCTGGCGGCTACCTGCCTACCGTGGCAACGAGCGGTGGACCGGGCGACTCGTGGGAAATGACCACGAAGACGCTCACATCCGTGCCGTCCGGGGTGGTCACCGTTGCCTTTAAGTGGGGTCGCAGTGGAGGGGGTTTCAGCGGCAGCATGTATCTCGACGCCATAACGCTGACCCCCGAGCCGGCGATGATGCTGTTGCTGGGGCTTCCGGCGTTGTTTCTGCGGCGTCGTCGCCTTTAGGGGGTCGTCGGGCAAGGGCCCAAGTCCTTGTCCTTGAGGAGAACGAGGCCGTCGTACCGCCGTGGTGCGGCGGCCCACGGGCAGGAGATCAAAAGAGTACGTCTGAAATGTGCGAGTTATCACACTAGAAAGAACCGCTCATGACCAGGGAGTGCACAAGCATGAAAACGCTGACATGCCCTCCGGAGGCACAGGGGCCTCGGCGCCGAAAGGTTCTTTTCCGGCTTGGAAATGAGCAGGAAGGAGTGCGAATGAGCAAAGCATTACTACTATTAGCGTTGCCCGGGACGGCGGTGTTGGTCGTCGCGGGCCTGACGGCCGGGCCGGCGCTGGCCGACTGGGATGTGGGCGATCCGTACAAGATGCACTACCCGCAGTTGCCGGACCCGAGCGGCTGGGACGTCAAGGCGAGCTACTCGAAGGTGCTGGCCGATGACTGGCTATGCACGCAGACCGGTCCCGTCAGCGACCTGCACTTCTGGGGGTCGTGGTATAAGGATGAGTTCCGAGATGCAGGCCCGCCTGTACCGTCCTTCGAATGGTTCACGATCAGCATTTACGCGGACATTCCCGACCCGGACGACACTGGGCCGGAATTCAGCAAGCCGGGCGAGCAGCTCTGGACGCGGGTCTTCTATCCTGGGGAGGTCGCCGTCCGTCAATGGGGAACCCAGGATCAGGGGTGGTATGATCCCAACACGTCTGAATATGAGGAATACAACCACAAGCTGTACTTCCAGTACAACATTGAGAATATTGTTGACCCGTTCATCCAGCAGGAAGGAACGATCTACTGGCTGGCCATCAGTATGGAGTGCAACTATGGCACGTGGGGCTGGAAGACTTCAGCGGACCATTGGAACGATGATGGCGTCTGGCGTGACGAGGAACCCTTGCAACCGACGGACTGGGCAGAACTGCATGATCCGCTCACAGGTGTTTCGCTGGACCTGGCCTTCGTGATCACGCCGGAGCCGGCGGCGGTGGTGTTTCTGGCCCTGGGGAGCCTGCTTCTGCGTCGGCGGATGCGGTGCTGACGGAAGGCACAGCGTGGTTCAGCAATGCTGAACCGGGAAAGGAAATACGACGCTCCGCATCAACGAGCGTCCAAAACAGTCGAATACGGACAATCTGCTCTGGAGGCGGGAAGTCCTTGCTGGCAGAGTATTTCGGTCCGGCTTGGAGATCAGCAGAAAGGAGTTTCAATGCGAAACGGGTTTTTAGCGTTGTCAGCATTGCCCAGCCTGGCGGTGCTGGTGGTCGCTGCCCTGATGGCCGGGCCGGTGTTGGCTGACTGGCAGATCGGCGATCCATGTAAGATGCATTATGCGCAGTTGCCGGATCCCAACGGCTGGGACGTCAAGGCCAAATACACGAAGGTGCTGGCCGACGACTGGCTGTGCACCGAGACCGGCCCGGTGGAGGACGTACATTTCTGGGGATCATGGTACAACGAAGTCGTGGGCGACATCCGCTGGTATCAGATCAGCATCCACGCGGACATTCCCGACCCGGACGGCCCTGGGCCGGAATTCAGCAAGCCGGGCGAGCTGCTGTGGCTGCGGATCTTTTACCCCCCGGAAGTGCAGGTCAGGCCCTGGGGTACGGGGCAACAGGGGTGGTACGATCCTTATAATCAGTTCTGGGTCGAGAACAATCACATCAACACCTGGCAGTATAACATCAACACCATCCCCGACCCGTTCATCCAGGAAAAGGGAAAGACGTACTGGCTGGATGTCAGTGTGATGTGTAGCTACGGCGACTGGGGCTGGAAAACCTCGATAAGCCCGCATTGGGGCGACGACGCGGTCTGGTCTGCCTATATCCCCGGCGAATACACGCCCTGGCAGGAAGTGCGCGATCCGACGACAGGTGAGTCGCTGGACATGGCCTTCGTGATCACGCCGGAGCCTGGGGTGGTGGTGATACTGGCGCTGGGCAGCCTGCTTTTGCGGCGTCGCAGGCGAGCATAGCTTTCCTCCAGTGTCCCCCCGCCGGGGCCGACAGGTGCCCGGCGGGGGGGCGACCCGCATCGAGGCGTGAGTGCCCGGTGTCGTGGCGGAAAAAGCGGCGGGGCGACCCGCCCGAGTGAACGCAGCAGAGGGTGTCATGTTTGGGAACAAGAACACAACGCAGCTCCGTCGAGAAGTTCGGGTATTGCCTCCGGTGCTTGCGAACCTGATCCGGCCGTTGCGAGGACGAGGAACGCGGCGAGGCAGGCTGAGGCTGGTTCACGGCCGGTGGGATCCGGAGCCCGACCCGGCGGAGCGACATTCGGCCAGGCTGGCCCTGGCTGCGTGACAGACCGGCCCGACCGCTCTGAAGCCGACGGGGCGTCCTTTGACGCGTTCGCGCCGATGAAGGGTTTGTGAGAATGACGCATGAGTATTCCTGGAGGAACGACAAGACGAGACGCAGCCCCGGCAAACATGGGTTGCAGGCACGCCGGAGACACAACGCGGCGCGCGAAGGAGATGCCAGCAAGACCGCTCGTGTGAGCGGCCGGCAAACGAGAAATCAAAGAAAAGGCGCCGTGCAACGGCCGCAAAAGGCCGCGGCGCGGCCGACTGACTCGGAGGAGGAGTACGTGAAGAATGCGGTGGACCGTCGCATGTGCGGCGGCCTGGAGTTGAAGTGAATTCAGAAACGTAACAACAGGAGTCTTTGTGCACGTGATGAGAACAACGACGATAATGATTTGCGTATGTGGTATGTTGGCTTGCGCCACGCAGGCCGAGACGATTCATTATGGAGGTGTGACCTTTTATCCTCCGTATTCTGCCGGACATTACAGCGATGTTTGGGATCTGACGCGGAGCGATCTCGTATTGACGTACAGCATTGATTTAAGCGCGGTTACGCAAACGTCGTCCTCCGAAACGCCTTACGTGGAGGTTGGGATTCGTCAGGTCGGCGCCGGCGACTTTAACCCGGGTCCTTGGAACACATATCAGGGCGGTGCAGGTGGATGGATGACCTCGCTGGTGGGCGACCTGGCCACAAATCCCAACTTGCTCGATCTCGACGACAAGCACAATCTGAGCGCTTCCGGCGGGCGCGACGAAAGAGACTATGATGTGTACGCGTCGGACCCCGGTACGGTTGTCTCGCCGCCCTTCGGCGGCTACGATACGGCGTACATATGGTTCGATCGGGACGGTGTCGACCCCTGGCAAGATACCAAGGGAGCCAATACGGGCGGCACTTACAACATTACCATTGTCTATCACGCGATTACCCCCACGTTGGGCTCGATGATCGCCACGATCAACGGTAACGGCGTCGACATCGTAAACCAGTTGATCCGCGTCGAGGGAACGTACTATCCCGCGGGCTTGAGCTTCACAGGCGACATGACGCAGATGCAGGTTTTCGCTGGTGCATGGTGGACAAGTGGGGCAGGGGGTTTCGTCTCCGTGTCGGACATCACGGCGAGCGGGACTCTCATTCCCGAACCCGCCACGCTGTCGTTGCTAACCTTGGGCGGGCTGCTTCTGCGGCGGCGTCGCAGGTGTTCATAAGCTCTCTCCCTCCAGTCCCCCCCGCCGGGGCAGGGGAAAAGCACCCCGGCGAGGGGGGGCTGGGAGCGCGAGTTGCGGCCTTGCAGGCAGCGGGCGGCACGATCGAGGAGGCGAGGCGAGAGACAGGCGTGTGGGACCGGGTTTCTGACAGGCAGGTACCGGACCGATTCCTTTGATGGCACATAGATTCTTTTGGAGGAACGACAAGATGGCATGCGGCCCCGTCAACAGGACGGAGTCAGAGGTATTGAGGAATTCATCCGTGGCCGATGGCCGCGGGCTTCAGCCGGAGCTTGGCTGAGGAGCAGCCTGGGATACCGGCCGCCGGCACTGGTCAGGGACGAACAGGAGGCCGCCCCGGGTAAAAAGGGCATCAAAGCACGCCGAGGAGAGAACACGGCGTGTTGGGGTTACGCCGATAAGGCCGCTCGCGTGAGCGGTCGACAAACGAGAAATCGAAGGAGAGGCGCCGTGCGACGGCCTGAGAAGCTTGAGGCACGGCGACACGCCCGTTAAGGGCAGAGGAGTACGTGACATGAGGCGAACAACAATATTCGGGTGCGTGCTGACAGTAGTGCTGCTTATTCCTGCAACGGTATGGGCTGATGCGCCGCCGGGGACAATCGTCTATATCGAGGACGAGTTCCTGCCGGACCAGGATATGAATGGCTGGACGACCTACGGCGACCGAACGATGAGCAATCCGGCGGGCAATGGGTTCAGCTTGTTCAATCCTACGTACCGTACCGATGACGTGGACGGCATCGCAGGCATCCAGGAAGGCCATTGGGGCGGCCGCAGTTTCGGCATGTATAAGAGGTTCTACGACGAGTATGTCCCCAACGGCGAAAAGCACATCCAGGCGTGGGTGAAAATGATGTCGTGCGACTGGAATTGGAACCAGACCCCCAACGCCCTGACGGTCCGCCTGGGCAAGGACCCGCTCGGCGGGACGGATCCGAATGCCCCGAGCGTGATCTGGACCGAGCCGTACTGGGGCGACTGGAACAGACTCGAGCTGATCCAGCCCTGCGTCGAGGGCTGGGAGACGATCTTCATACAGGTCAACGGCAGCTTCAGCGGTTACTACGCCATTTATGTCGATACCGTCGAGGTCTGCCAGCGTCGTTCTGAAAGTGCAGAGATTTCGCCGGTTTGAATATGTAGTCTT
>DAOOIV010000150.1 GCA_035384605.1 Phycisphaerae bacterium | reverse complement strand
GTGGTCTGGCTGCTCAACCCGCTGGCGGCGCAGCTCGGTGGCTATGGCCTGCTGCTGGCGGTTCTGTTTCTGCTGCTGGTGTCGTTGGCCGCGTGGCTGTATGGCAAGGTTGAATATGGGGCCGCCCCGCGACGAAAGATCACTTACTACGGGCTGGCCGCGGCTGTGGTCGTCGGGGGCTGGTGGCTCTGTTTTCATCGGTGGTCGAGCATTCCGGACCTGATCGAGCGGCAAAGAGCATTGGTGCTGGGGGCGTGGCAGCCGATCCCGGCAGGTTCGCGGCCGACAGACGAATTCGCCGGCCTGGTCTGGAAGGGGGACAAGATTCCCTGGATACCCTACACCCGCGAGCGGGCTCGCCGCGCCGTCGATACGGGCTACACCGTGTTCATCGACTATACCGCCGAGTGGTGCGTCAACTGCAAGGCCAACGAGAAAGCGGTGATCAATACCCAGGCGGTTCACGAAGCAATGAAACGACTGGGTGTGCTGCCGTTCAAGGCCGACTACACGTTGCCAAGCCGCGAGATTGCGGAGGATTTGAAGAGGTATGGAAGCGGTGGTGTCCCGCTTTATTTGATCATGCCTGCGGGCAAGCCGGATCATGTGATTCGTCTGGACGAAGTCCTGACGGCGTCATCGCTGATCGGCGGGTTGGAGAGGGCGGGGCCGAGCAAGCCGAGCTTGCAGGCGGGCGGAAGCTGAGGATCGAGCATGGCCGAAGACCGGCTACCTGTCCTGCTGGATACCGATATCGGCAGTGACATCGACGACGCGGTGGCGTTGACGTACCTGTTGAGCCAGCCTCGGTGCGAGCTGGTGGGCATTACCACGGTGACCGGCGAGCCGGCGGTTCGTGCTCAGCTCGCCGATGCCATCTGTCAGGCGTTCGGCCGTAAGGACGTGCCGATCCACAGCGGCGCGGGCAAGCCGCTGCTTGTGCCCCAGAAACAGCCGGATGTTCCACAGCGGACGGTGCTGTCTCGATATCCGCACCGCGAGACATTTGCGGCCAACACGGCGGTCGACTTCCTGCGTCAGGCCATCCGCTCCCGGCCCGGCGATATCACGTTGCTGACAATCGGCCCACTTACCAACGTCGGGCTGTTGTTTGCCCTGGATCCCGAGATTCCGGCCCTGCTCAAGCAGCATGTGATGATGGCGGGCGTGTATGCGGATCGTCCGCCGGGCTGTGGTTTGACGGAGTGGAATGTCACTTGCGATCCGCACGCATCTGCCATTGTTTTCGGGGCCCGGCCACCGGTGGTCAGGTGTGTCGGGCTGGAGGTGACCACGCGGTGCGAGATGCCGGCAGAAGAGTTCCGGAGGCGATTCAGCGAGAGGCCGCGGAGGATCGTCGGCGAGATGGCGGAGGAGTGGTTCAAGCACCGACCGGTGGTGACTTTTCACGACCCGCTGGCCACAGCGGACATCTTCCAGCCAGGAATCTTGAGCTATCGTGCCGGTTTGGTGCAGGTTGAGCTGGAGTCGGACAAGCTCAGGGGCCTGACGCATTTCGATCCTGATGCCCCTGAGAGACCTCATCAGGTGGCCGTCGGCGTGGAGCCGGATGCTTTCTTCGAGCACTATTTCGAGATCGTGCGGTGAGCCTGATGCAAACTTTCCTCCGGCTTTCGCATTGAGGTTTATCCGGCGACGTCGCGGTTTCAAATTCGACGCTTGGGACAGGGCTTATTGCCGCCATCGTCACTTCGTGGCGCTCTCGTCATTGAAGACCGGGTATCCGTCGCGGATCTCCCAGAAGCCGTCATCGCGCTTTTTCAATGGCCGGCCGTTTTCCGCTCCGGGTTTGCGGCGGTCTCGCAGCAGCAGGATCAGGTCCGAGCTGACCGCCGGGTTCTCATAGAAGTAGCTGTGTCCAATGAAGCCGCTGCTGACCTTGGCATCGATGAACTGCAGGTGGGTTATCGCAGCAAGCATCCGCTGTTGCTCGGGAGTCAGATCGTTTCCCCGCAGTTGACCCAACCGTCTCAGGCTGCCAAACAGAAAATCGGCCAGCTTCATCGCCAGATCTTTTTCCGACGTATAGACGGTGGAACACTCAGGCACCAGCGGAAGGCCTTCGGCAGAGATTCGCTGGGTTGTCACCTCGATGTCCATGTCCGCAGCAGCCAAAACGAGAGTACCCAGTTTGAGTTGGGATCGTGTGTCCTTGCCGGCCGCCGTGCATTCGATGTGCAGCTCCCGCAGGGCCGTCGCGATGACGTCCGTTCCGCGGCTGTGGGCAATCAAGTGCATCTTCTGCAGATCGGGGCATGAGGCCAGAGTTCTCAGGAACTGCTTGAGATGAAAGACGGTGAATTCGCCCGATTCGCGGTCGTGCGTATACGACTGAATGATTCCCTCTTCGTAGCCGGCGGGCCAGGAGTAGAGGACGGGCACTCCCTGACGACCCATGAAGTGCCATAACTCGGCGATCGTGCCCGCTGCGTAATCGAAGGTGTTTCCGACGCCGTGGATATAGACGTACGCTTCCTTAATGGGAACGACCGCCAGGTGCTCGGAGAGGAGTGCCTGCAGCGCCTCATTGGCTTGTTTTTCCTTTTCTCGGGCGGCCTCGTCGACCACCGGCTTTCCATCGACGACGCGGAAGTTGACCGCGTCGGGGTATCTGCCTTTTTCGTCGATCCCGACCACGGACAGCGGCAGCGGCCGCGTGCGCCGGCGCATACGGCTTTGTACGACCAGCTCTTCCCATGAGAGATTCTTTCCGATTTCGACCATGCACGTGCCAAAGCCCAGCGATTGCGAACGGTTTACGTCGTATTGCAGGCCCCGTTTCTTGTGCTGAAAGGGTACGCGATCGGTGGCGTACAGTACCGGCACGCGGTTGCTCCGGTGCTGCGGGGGCACGTCCTGGAAGAGGTTTCGACGGGGGTCAGCACAGATGTTCGGCGTGGGCATCAGCTCGCGGCCGCATCCACCGGCAAGCAGGATCGCCACGATCAGGACTGCAGCCGGGCGACTTCGGTGTTCGTGTTGGGGAAGGAAGAGCATGCCGGATCTCCAGAATACAGGGCTGTTCGGTGAAGGTGCCATGCCTATCGTATCCGAGTCCCGGCGTCGAGCCACGCGCGGCCGTTCGCTCTTGGGCTTGGCCGGGCCGGCAGAGATTGACTCAAAGTCCGTATTCGCGGAGTTTGCGGTAGAGCGTGCGGGCGCCGATGCCCAGGATCTTGGCGGTTTTCTCGCGGTTGCCGCCGGTGAGCTTGAGGGTGTTGGCGATGTGAATGCGCTCCATCTGCTCCATGGTGAGGCCGGCGGTTCCGGCGGTGCCGGCCAGGACGATGTCCGTGCTCCCGCGGATGTTCTCCGGCAAGTCCTCAATCTCGAGCTGGGGGCGGTCGGCCATGACGACCATGACGTCGATGACACTGCGAAGCTCGCGGATGTTGCCCGGCCAGGAGTAGCTGGTGAGGCGCCGAACGGCCTCCGGGCTGATCGAATCGACCTTCTTGTTGTGCAGGCGGCAGGCCTCCTTGAGGAAGTGGTCGATCAACAGCGGGATGTCGTCGCGGCGCTCACGCAGGGCAGGAAGCCGAATGGTCGCCTGGTGCAGCCGGTAGAAGAGATCATCGCGGAATGCGCCGCTGTCGATCATTGCCCGCAGGTCGCGCCGGGTGGCTGCAACCACGCGGACGTCGACCTTGCGAACCTCGGTGCTGCCAACGGGCAGAATCTCGCCGTTTTCGAGGACTCGCAGGAGTTTGGCCTGCATGGGCAGGGGCATGTCGCCGACCTCGTCCAGAAAAAGGGTGCCGCCGTCAGCCACCTCGAAGAGACCTTTGCGGTCGGAGATTGCTCCGGTAAATGCTCCCTTCACGTGCCCGAAGAGTTCGCTTTCCAGCAGGTTCTCGTTGAGTCCGGCACAATTGATCGCCCGGTAGGGTTTGTTGCGGCGAGGCGAGTGGCGATGAATGGCTTGGGCGGCCAACTCCTTGCCGCTGCCGGATGGCCCGAGGATCAACACGGTAAGCTTGCTGTCGGCGACGCGACGGATCATGTTGATGATCCGCTCCATCTGTGGATTGCCGGTGACGATGCCCTCGAACTCGAACCGCCGTTCGACCTGTTCCTGAAGGGCGCGTCGATGCCGGTTTCGCGTGGCCTGATCCGCGGCCGCGAAGATGGTTGCCCGGGCGTCGTCGGCGTTCATCTGGCGTGGGATGCGCCGGTATACCCGCACGGCGTCTTCGGTGGTCGAGTCGTCGGGAGGTCTGCGGGCTCCGTCGGTGACCAGGATGATTTCCGCCTGCGGAGCGAGCCTTCGAGCCTGGCGCAGCAGATTGTCATTGCCTTTGTCGAAGAGCGATTCGTCTGCCACGATGACATCGGGTTGCCGGACGCGAATGCTGTCCAGGGCTTCTGAGCCCGACGGGACGACCAGGCAAACATGGCCCTGCTCGCTCAGATCCTTGACCATTGCCTCGGCTCGCAAGGCGTCCTTTTCCACGATCAAGATGAAAGCGGTTTCAGCCACGGTTGCACGACCTTTCTTGCGATGGCCGTCGACGACCGGCCGGTCGAAATTCGTATTATAAGGCGCCCTTGCGGTTGCTTGAATCATCTGGGAGGCCGTCTTGGATGCGAAAAAGGCTCGTTGCTCGGGATTGCCGGCGGGACTCTTCTCGGTCGGCAACGAGGCAAGGGGGCTTGGCCGTAACGGCTGCAAGGTATGCTCGGGACGTGCGGGCCCCCGTGGTCATTCCCCCTGGGGTCGCCCAAGATGATCACCGAGGACGCCGGCAGCAAACGGACGGCCGCTCAGACGGTCAGCTTGGCTCGGCGGACATGGTGGGCTTGGAGACCCTTTTCGGACTCGACCAGTTCAAACTCCACAGCTTCGCCGTCCTTCAGGCTCCGGAAGCCCTCGCCCTCGATACTGGTGTAGTGGACAAAGATGTCCTTGTCCTCCTCGGGTTGGCGGATGAACCCGAATCCTTTCTTGCAATCGAACCACTTGACTGTGCCGGTAGCCATGTGCAGTACCTCCGGCAAGAGCGACGTTTCGCACCCCCCGCGCGGAACATCTTGACAGACTTGGACGTGCCGGCCCGCGAATTCGATTGCGCCGACTGCCCCGGAAGACCCCCGCCCATGTCCGACAACATCGTGCCGAGACGGGCACCTGTTCACACGACCTATCCGGGGCGGTCTGCACACGGATACCCGACCGGCGTGCGTCCGGAAACACACGTACCACAAAAGGGTATCCGACCTGATTCCTATGCAACGTCCTGCGGAGTCACGCAACACCGCGGACGATCAAGACGCATGCAGATGCGGAGAGGCCCTGGCACGAATTGCATGGCCGCCCCTCGGCACGAAGCCGATTTCGGAATCCGTGAGCCGGTTGCGTTTGCCCAGGTCTCACTTCTTTGCCTCAGCCGTTTCCTCGCGGAGCACGGCCTTGCGGCTGAGTTTGACGCGTCCTTGGTCGTCGATGAGGATGACTTTCACTTTGAGAACGTCGCCGACCTTGCACACGTCCGTTACCGATTTCACGTATCCGTCTGACAGCTCGCTGATGTGGCAAAGGCCGTCCTGGCCTGGCGCGATCTCAATGAAGGCGCCGAAGTCCTTGATACCCGTCACGCGACCGGTATAAATCTTACCGACCTTGACGCCTTCGCTGATCTGCTCGATCATATCTCGAGCTTGGATGGCACCGGCCATGTTCAAACAGGAGATGGTGACCTTGCCATCATCCTCGATATCTATTGTAGCACCGGTTTCGGCCTCAATACTACGGATGCCCTTACCGCCTGGTCCGATGACGGCGCCGATCTTCTCCGGATTGATGGTTATCGTCAGGATACGAGGAGCATAGTCACTGATCTTGGGTCTGGGGCGATCGATTATCTTTAGCATCTCACGGAGAATGAACTTACGTGCGTCACGGGCCCGCTCGAGCACCTGGGCAATGGTGTCCTGAGAGATGAACCTTTCCTTTAGGTCTAGCTGTATGCCTGTAATGCCGCGTCCGGTGCCTGCGACCTTGAAATCCATGTCGCCGAAGTGGTCTTCCTCGCCAAGTATGTCGGTTAGTAGGACCCGCCGGCTGTCGTCGTGGACGCTCCCGATTGAAATCCCAGCCACAGGCTGGCTGATGGGAACGCCCGCGTCCATGAGTGCCAACGTTCCGCCGCAAACCGAAGCCATCGAACTCGAACCGTTGGATTCCATGATTTCGCTGCTGAGTCGGATGGTATAGGGGAAAGTGTCCACCGCAGGCAGGACCGCTTCCAGCGATCGCTCCGCTAAGGCCCCATGACCGATCTCGCGTCGTCCTGGACCCATGATCCGTCTGGTCTCGCCCACGCAGAAGGGCGGGAAGTTGTAATGAAGCATGAACTTCTTGCTGTATTCCTCGACGAGGCCGTCGATGATCTGCTCATCCCGGGCGGTTCCCAGCGTTGTTACGACGATGGCCTGCGTTTCACCCCGGGTGAACAGTGCTGACCCATGGGTTCTGGGGAGGAAGCCCACTTCGCCGGAGACAGGTCTGATGTCCGTTGGTGAACGCCCGTCTGACCGACGGTTTGTCTCCAGGATCTGTTTACAGACAACCTCTTCCTCAATCTTCTGGAGACAGTGCATGACTTCGCTGCGGACATAGGGGGGGGTGTCGACGTCTTCCGGCGAGAGCTCGTTCAGGATCTGGTCGTAGAGTTCTTTGATGGCATTCTGACGTTCGAGTTTGCCGGGAATCTGCCGCCGCTGCCACATCTGGTCGTAAGCTTTTTCGCGCACGAGGCGGGACAGTTCGTGGTTCGGTTCAGGAGGTTGCCAACTGCAAGGCTTTCCTGCAGCTTGTCGGAGCTCGGCGATGGTTTTGCAGATCGTCTGGATGGCCTCGAATCCCTGGGCAATGGCCTCCAGGACGATTTGTTCGCTGACTTCCCTGGCACCGACCTCGATCATATTGATGCCGTCCTTGTGGCCGGCGAGAACCATGTCGAGTTCGGAGGCCTCGACTTGGTCATAAGTCGGGTTGATGACGATCTGGCCGTCAATGTAGCCTACCCGAACCGCCCCGACCGGCCCCTCGAAAGGGGTTGAACCGATGGCCATGGCGGCCGAAGCGGCGTTGATCGCCGTGATGTCCGGGTCGAGTGTTGGGTCGGCGGCCAACACCAGCGTCTGAATCTGCACTTCGTTGACGAATTGCTCGGGGAAGAGCGGACGGATCGGCCGGTCGATCATCCGCATGGTGAGAATCTCCTTGTTGCTCGGACGACCCTCTCGTTTGAAGAAGCCGCCAGGGAACTTCCCGGCAGCATAGGCCTTCTCGCGGTAATCCACCGTGAGAGGAAAGAAGTCGCCCTCGTCGCGAGGTTCGCCCACCACTGAGGTGCCCAGCACGACACATTCGCCGTAGGAAGCGACAACCGCTCCGTCCGCCTGCTTGGCCAGCTTACCTGTCTCAAAAGACAGCTTTCTTCCGCCAACTTCGCATTCCACCTTCACAATCGCCATTATCCCAGCACCTACTCTTTGCCTTTCTTGAACTGACACCGATACGCGCTATCCGGAAGCCGGTCACCCTGAGGGTTGGACCCTCCAAAGGGGGACTGGCGGTCCACCTGACGCTGTACTGCCGCTGCCGGAAGATGGGGAGGGTTGTTATGGGCTGACCGGGGGGAACCCGATTCGGGCTGGGAGTCGCGGGATACTACTTGCGCAGGCCCAAGCGGTTGATGATCTTCTGGTAACGTTCGCGATCTCGATTGGTCAGGTACTTGAGCAGACCCGAGCGCCGGCTCACGAGCTTGAGCAGGCCGCGTCGAGAGGAGTGGTCGTTCTTGTGTGTTTTCAGATGCTCGGTCAGCTCCGAGATTCGTTCGGTAAGCAGCGCCACTTGGACCTCGGGTGACCCGGAGTCCCTCTCGTGCTGCCGATACTCAGTTACCACTTGCCTTTTGCGCTCAGCCGTTATCGCCATCGCCGCCTACCACAGACCGAATGCCAAAACCAGGAACCAACTGTTCCAGCCATTTGACGGCCTTGGCCGGCCGCCAAACCTAACAATTCCCTTACCCTTTCTTCTGTTTCCGATGCACCACTATATGCCGGTCGGGGCAGCTTTGCAAGGGTGACAGGCTGGGCGGTTTTTTCAGAACCTCAATCTGAAAGAGTACCGCAGTCAAGGCGCGATCTCCCCTATTGATTGATGCGAGTCTTTGGTGGCCATTTTCCTGAGTTCGGTTTTGGATTTCACGGGTGTGGGCACAGGGTTGGGGACTCGCGTTCTCAGAGGCGAGGAGATCGCGGATCTGCTTTTCTTGGTCGTCGGGGGTGGTCTCGATGGAGACCTCGGTTCTTCGCTCTTGGGACAACCTTGGCGGACAAAGTCCCGCATGGCCTCCAACTGCTCCAGCGACAGGCCCGTCACTCGCCCTCGCGTGCGGTGGCACATTTTGCCGTTCTCGCGAAAGGTCTCCGGAAACAGACCGTACACGTAGGGATGTTTACGCCGCCGATCCACAAAGATCTCGAGGTGCATGAGCTGCCTCCGTACATGGCCCAAATAACCGAAAATATATCATTAAGTACAGCCGATATCAAGAATAAGAGCAAAAATGTACATGGCTACATTTGAAATGCAGAACAGCAGACAACTACTTTAGCGACAATCATTTATAGCGTTTTGTGGGAGGGGTGAACCGCCCCCATGGCTACATTTGGACTGCAGAACGGCAGCCAACCACCGCAGTTACAGATACTTGCCTTGTTTCATGGGGGGGTAAGTTGCCGCGTGCGCTTGACAGGCGACAGTGACGAAGGAACGGAGAGGGCGGGATTCGAACCCGCGATACAGCCTTAACGGCCGTATGCCGGTTTAGCAAACCGGTGCCTTCAGCCACTCAGCCACCTCTCCAACTCAGAACCTATCTCAGAACCTGTGGGGGACCGGCTTGCGGCCGCTCGGCTTTCAGGGTTCTTGGATAGGCTCCTATTGTGTTCGCCCCCACAGTGGCAACCCACAGGCCCGTCGGCACAGCCACCGTCTCGGTTCATGGATGCATCGCCATGTCGACGCGGGACGGTATCTTGCCATGGTGCCAGACCTGCATGCTCGACGACAGCGACCACCCCTAATCTATCGTTTACCTCGCGTATGGTCAAGAACTTACGGCCTACCCCGAAACCTGTGGCGGGATCAGCTTCCGGCCGGTCGGCTTTCGGGGTCTCGGAAAGGGCTTTTGGCCTCACGTCGGCCTAGCGCTTTGCTGCCCGCCAGCGTGATTTTTCCGGCGGTTTGACGCCTCCGGCCGTCCTTCGTATAGTGCCACCTGATTGTGGCCTCGGATTTCCGGAAGAACTTAAGAGCCCGCTTGGGCATGGAGGTATGCGATGAAGGGCAACGATAAACTGATCGCGGTGTTGAATGACCTGCTGGCCGACGAACTGACGGCGATCAGCCAATACATGGTTCATTCGGAGATGTGCGATGGCTGGGGTTATGAGGCCCTGCATAAGAGCATTGAGGCCCGAGCTATCGTCGAGATGAAGCACGCTGAGAAGCTGATTGGTCGCATCCTCTTCCTGGAGGGTACGCCGCAGGTCGACAAGCTCAAGAAGATGCAGATCGGCTCGGATGTTCCCAAGCAATTCGCAAACGACCTGGAGGCCGAAATCGGGGCCTGGAAAGCCTATAACGACGCCATCAAGCTGGCCAACGACGTCGGGGATGCTCCGACCAAGCACTTGCTCGAAGAGATCGTCCGGGACGAGGATGCCCACATCGACGATCTTGAGGAGAAGCAGGATCAGATCAAGCAGATGGGCCTGCAGTTGTTCCTGGCCAACCAGGTTGAGGCGTAAAGGCGCGACAACCATCGAGGATGGCCCGCGATCGCGGATTGGCGTGCCCTGATGCTTTTCTTGACGGGCCGGGGGATCTATTCCTCGGTCTCCTACTGGTACTGTTCCGGCGAAATATCCGAGTTCTGAGATGGCCGATCGACCAGGGCCCAGTTGGCGCAAAGGTAAGGTGGCTGGGTGGGGGGATGGCGGGCTCTGCAGGTCAACCGAGCGAGGCTGGCGACCTCCCGGAAGGCGGGTTGGAGGGCTGGGGTGAGATGTTCGGGGTGGAACGGATGACGGGGAACCGGCCACGGGTTTCCTTAAGTGTTTAATTGATAAAGACTTACGATCTCGGTTGGGTTCGTTTGGCGCGGGGGGTGGTCGGCGGTCGGTGTCCGGCTTTTGGCGCGCGAGGGTCGCTTCGGGATCTGTTGCGGCCTGGCCATGTCGCCAGCCGAGGATCAGCGGTCGGTCAGAGGGGACGGA
>DAOOIV010000149.1 GCA_035384605.1 Phycisphaerae bacterium | reverse complement strand
TCACCGCATCATCAAACCGGCGGATTTACAGCATGTTCAGACCGGCGCCGACACCCATTCACGCGTTCGACGGCGAAGGCAAGCCTGATGCTGTTTTCAGGAGCCCAGCGGACCGTTTGGTCAACACCCGAAAGGTGTGTCCTGGATAGCAGCAGCGACTTCTGCAGTGGTCAACCACCGACAGCCAACGGTAGCCTGCTGTTCCTGCGGCACATGTCCGGCAGATCCCACGGAACGGTGAACTGGCTGTTCGAATCGGTCTCAAACTGGCCTAGCGCGGGCGAGTAGGTGCGGACCTGTATCTGGCGGGAGGATGGTACGAATCGGATCAGTCGGAGCCAGCCTTCGCCGCCGTTACTTCGCTTCTGATAGTCGGCCAGCATCTCCACGACCCTGTTACCGGCATCATTCTTCGATATCTGGTGGTATTCCTCCGTGCGGCCCTCATGACCGCAGAGAACCATGAAGATCTGCGGATTGCGACGGATCAGTTTATCCCACACCTCCTCGCCCGAATTGCCGCGTTTGTCATATGCCGGCTTGGTATTTCGTGCGACCCCGTCGCGTCCCTTGAGATAGGCGTGTGTCGAGACGATGGCGGCGCGGTCCGGGTACATCCTCAAGACGTCGATCGCCCATTCGATCGTTGGATCAGGAACATCGATTTCCAGGTGAAGAATCACGAAATCGACGCCGCCACCCGAGAACAACTGGCAGGAGCTCAGCTTGTTCTCGGAGGCGCCACGGTACCAGGGTCGGCCCTTATAGCGATCGGGCCCGAAGTATTTGACGAACGCGACGGCGCTCGACCGGCCTTCGTAGTCGTGGTTGCCGATGGCCACGCCGTAGGGAACCACGCCATCGAGTACTGCCATGGCCTTGTCGGCGACGTCCCATTGCTCGGGGTCTTTGACGCAATCGTTGACGATGTCGCCGACGTGGGTGACACACTTGATGTTCTCGCGGTCGCGATTCGCCCTGATCCAGCGCGTCTGGGCGTAGAACAGGTCAGGATAGGCCTTGCTGTAGATCTGCGTATCGGGCAGCATCACGATGGTGAACGCACCATGATCGAGGCCGGTCTTCGGACCGGCGCAACCGGCAACCGAGATCGCCAGAGCAAACAGGACAGACGCGAACAGACGCAAATGCGCCCCGGAATGCGTGCTCTTCGTGTACGGATACATATGTTCTCCCTTTCGTCGGCTTCAACCGGCAAGCGCGACGGCAGCCGGTTTGGGCAGGCACTGATCCGGCAGCACCAGCGGCACGACAAACTGACTGTCCTCATCGGTTTCAAACTTGTTCAACGCGGGCGAGTACGTCCGCACCTGGATCTCACGGTTGAGCGGTACGAATCGGATGAGCCGCAGCCATCCGTCGCCGCCGTTCTCGCGTTTCTGGTAATCGGCAAGCATCTCGAGGACGTCGGCGCCGGCATCATTGCGCGAGGTCTGCCGGTACTCGCAGAGGCCACCCACGTGCCCGCACAGCACCATGAACACCTGTGGTTGGCGGCGAATGAACTTCTGCCAGATGTCCTCGCCGGCGTTCCCGTCCTTGCGGTATTCGCGTTTTGTTTCGCGTCCGCCGTCACGCCCACTGTGTTTCATGTAGGTGTGGATGCTGACGATGGCGGCGCACGTGGGATACTTCTCGAGCACGCTGCTTGCCCATGCCAGTGCGTCATCAGGCGCCTCGACCTCGAGGAAAAGCATGATCAGGTCGATCCCGCCGGCCGACAGTAGGTGATACGAATTCAGGCCGTTCGGTGAGGCGCCGCCGTAACCCGGCCGGCCTTTGAACCGTTGCTCTGGATTGAAGTACTGCAAGTACATGGTGGCGACGCCCTTTTTCACGCCATCGTCGCTGTCGTAGTCGTGGTTGCCGATGGCCACACCATACGGCACGACGCCATCGAGGACAGCCATCGCCTCGTCGGCGGTCTTCCATTCTGACGGCTTCTTGCTGCGGTTCTGAACCAGATCGCCCACGTGTGTCACGAAGACGATGTTCTCCTTATCACGGTTCTTCCTGATCCAGTCAGTCTGGACGAAAAACAGATCGGGGCGGCTCTCGCTGTAGCGCTGCGTGTCCGGAAGCATGACGATCGTGAAGGGGCCTCGGTCGGCAACGGACGATGGACCGGCGCATGAAGCAGCGATGAGCAGGATCGTCGTGCCTGTGAGCCGAACACAGCCGGATGAGAAAAGCTGAACAGGACAACGAAGTCTGGCGGCGACAGCGATCATGTTGTTTCCCTTTCTCAATGGTCATTGGATATTATTGGAGGCCATCCCTGACGTCAGCCAGACGAGGCCGACCCATGACCACGGCGGCGCCTCAAGGCGGCCGGGCTGGAGGATAGGGGGCGGCGAGCGAGAGCACCTTGAGCCGCCAAGCGATCATCTCATCCAGCAATGCAGCAGCCACCGAGGCAGGCAGAGCCGATTTCCGTCGGGCGAGGCAATCCCGGAGGGCCTTCTCGCCGGATTCCATCTCGCCGGTCAAGGCAATGATTTCCGCATTTCCTTCGGGGGTCAGCGGACACCCCTGTTTCCGAGCCAGAACCATCTGAGCCCGCGCATAAGCGGTCTGCCACGCGAGCACATGCGGTGACGCTCCGGGCGAAAACATCGCATCGGCGATGGCTGCCCGGGCGAGCTGCTGGTCGAAACGGGATGGGTGGGCTGCAAAAACCCCGGCAAGGGCGATGTGGTACGGCGCGGTGGCGCTGCATAGGTACAATCCCTGCATCCGCTCGCCAAGATAGGCCAGTTCGTCCAGAGAGGCCTTTGGGATTATTGTTCGCCCGCCTTCGTCGCGACCGGCGGTCACAAGCGGCGCAACGCAGGGATGCAGCGAACGATCGGTGGGGGCAAACGAGGGCATGAGCCAGCCGTTCTCAAAACGCGAAAAGAAGCTTTGGAAATCCTTTAAGCCCGGGATGCGGAGCGGCGGCCCCCACATGTCGCAACTGTCGAATGCCCGGCTGACCATGTAGTAATCGGTTCTGATGCCGTTGTACCACCAGATCCGGTTCTTGAGTCCCTTGCCGTCCAGATAAGCGTTGAATTCATGATCAAACGCGCAGTGGAACATGAAGGCCCGGCAAACGCGAGCGGATCCGCCCAGGTCCGTGAAGTACTCGTCCGGTCCTTCCGGCCCCCCAATGTAGCCGGTCATCCCCAGGCTGTAGTAGGTAGGGCACCAGAAGAGCGGGAGATCAGATCGGGTGGTCGGAAGGAGATTGCACACCGATTCCAGAATATGGCGCTGCTCGGCGGCGAGGCTTCCACCAAAGGCCCGGACGCAGCGATCACAATGGCCGCCAAGGCGAGCGCGTGGAAGGTCATCGAAAAGGATCAGGAGGAAGTCGCAGCCCAGGCCCAGGAGATGACGCACCCGCGATAGATACGACTCCATTTCTGCCGGGTTGCTAGGGCAGAGGGAGCGACCACCCGGGTTGGCCCCTGCTTTCATGCCTCGTCGATGGGCCTCCTCGACATACCATCGAACGAGCCGATCCTGTTCTTCCTGGCCCTTGGTTAGTCCGGAGGGGATCAATGCGTGATTCAGGCCCCATCTGGCCCACCAGTCCAGTTCGCAGATCAGCGCCTGCTCCTGTGTCATCTCCGCGGTCGCCTGCTTGTTCAAGAATATATCTCGTGTGAACCGGATTGGAATGTCGGGAGTGTCAGAGATGAGCACTTCGGGCCAGGTCGCCTCGCCGCCGTCGGCGGACAGCAGTCCGGCCAGTGCGAAGACGCCGCGAATGACCCCGTTACCACCGAATCCGTGGACAACGGCTCTTTTCTCGTCCGGTCTCACCCCCAGCAGATAGCCGTCCGCCTTCGGCACAGGGAGACTGCAAAACATGTTTTCAAGAGGCGATGACGAGGAGGATTGATCGCTGATGATCGCGCAGATCTCGTCATCCGAGATACGATGTGGCTGGCGAACGGTAACCGTTTGCAGGCCGAAGAGGCGATTAAGCTCTTCACCAAGGCACCTTGCCGCGTAACTGGTGACGGCATCGTCGACGGCGGGGAGAAGGATTGTCACCCGACCTGTGACGACCAGGCGGCCTGAACCGTTTTGCACCTGGCTAACCGGCGGAACCAGGCCGACGGTTGCCTGCTCGGCTGGTTGAGTGTCGGACGGGTGCAAAGGGGGCTGGTCAGCCGCAGCCGTGGTGATGGTAACTGCACCGATAAGAACGGCGGCCACAAACGCGAGACCGAGACAGTTGTGGCATACAGCTCTCCCAGTCATGATGGTGCGGCAGTGACCAGGGTATGTGCTTGTCACCGTGGGCGATCGAAGAAGCATGGCGAGCATTCCTTTATTGTCGCTCCAGCCTGTTGCGCCTGCTTTCCGGAGACGGTCATCACGCCAATTCAAGTCCCATGGTGACTATCTTCTTCGGTCCTGCGAGGATACGCACTGATCGCTCGTCTTTCAGCGGACATTTACCGAGTACGTTTTCCTCAAGATCCAGGTGCCAGGCATTAGACAGATCACGATAGACGCGCAGCTCACCTTCGACGGGATCCTCCGTCGGATTGAAACACCTGACGATCAGAAGACGGCCGTTTTCGGAACGCTTGACCGCGCTGAGCACAAGGTCTTCGGACACAATCTCGAGAAAGCTGTTCTGCAGCGGCAGCATCCGTGCACAGCGATGTTTTCCGACAGGGCACCAACTCTGGACCACTTTAGGGCGGTGGCGATACAGATATGCTTGCCGGAAGACCTTGCCCCTCCGCCAGTCACCCTCGTGAGGAAAGATGGCATACCGGAATTCGTGTTGGCCCGGACACTGGGCCCCGATCTGGTCGGGGTCATCGGTCCGGGTGACTCTCGTCTCGTGGGTGAAGCATCTCAAGAGCGTGATGGCAATAGTGTTCCGGCCGTCCTCGATGATTTCGTACTCCGGCAGTCCATGGTTGAAAACGGCCAGCCCCGCATCTCCGTCGGATACGTCGACGAAGCCCAATTGAGGCTGAGTGGCGCAAGGCGGCTCCAGCCAATCCTTCACCGCGGGCCGGGCGACGGCGCGTTTTTGAACATCAAACGGGGTTTCTGCCCAGCATTCGTTGGTGCGCAGGTGGGTCGGAAAAAGCACGCGGAGCCGATGGTCGCGGGCTGTGTTGTTTACCCGAGTGACGATCTGTACGAGAGGCGAGCCGGCAGTAAGCGTTATTGTCGAGACGATGTCGCAGGATATGCATCGACGGGAGCGGGCCATCTTGTCTTGGGCTGCACATTCAGGAATGCTCAGACTCGTGCCCACGACGAATGAAGCCGTCAACGGATTATGGTGCACCAACTCGATTCTAGCTTCACCGTGGAGGCTGGTTATCGTCTTGTCTTGTGGAGGTGACCGGTGCTCATATGCGTCGCCGATCTCGGCGTCGTCCTCGTAAACATGAAGACTCTCATAGCAGCGTCCCGTGCGTTTGTCTTGGATCGTGAGCGATCCGTCGGCATGAATTTGCACGGCCACGGAGTGGTTCTCCATCGAATTGGGATTCTTGACCTCGACGTGGTCGGTATCCGCCTTGCTCGCCTTCGGCGGGCGCTTGTGCGAGTCCTCCCGGGCGAAGTACGTCACATAGCCCAGGGCTGGAATCGCCTCGGCACGGAGCCACAAGCGGTGCCGGCGAACACTGAATCGATAGGGAAAGCTGTGCGTTTGATGGACCGTATGGACGATTCTATCCGGCGGGTCCGCATGGTAAGGCACATTCCGGCTTCGTGCGTCGACAAGCTGAAAGCCGGACTCGTCTGCTTCCGGAAGATCAAGGTCCAGGCACAGCACCTCGTCTCTGGGGTAGGGCAGCGGATTGAAAACCGTCAGCAATACATCACCTTCGTTCAACGTCGGGTCGTCGATGTTCGAGACGATGCGGCTCAGCGAACGCCGGGTCAGTTCACCGGCCACCAGCTCACACTGGGTGAACCGGGACATCACGTCGCCATGCACCTGATCGGTGCCAGTCCCAGAGATACTGTCATGAGCGTGATTGGCGAGAAGGTACTGCCATGCTTTTCCGAGGGCGCTGTACGGGTAGGGCGCTCCCATGGACCATGCAATGGCGGCGAACGGCTCGGCCCAGCGAATGATCGCGTCTTCGGCTCTGCGATTCGCCTGCTTGAGTGGCATGCGACTGGATAGAGTACTCGCATACAGGCGGGCGCCGGATTCATCCTTCTGGGTGGACCGCATTTCCCCTTTGAGCACAATGGGGTTGACAAGGGTTGACCGAATCCCTGCAAAGAGGTCGGGAAGCGAGCTGATCATCACCTTATCGTCTTCAAGAAGCGATTCAATTTCAGCCACCAGCGCCGGCAGCATGGGATTCAGCTCCATCCAGTCGTGGCCCTCGCCGCAGTAAAGGCAAGGTGTTCTGGATTTCCTGCAGGCCATCTCTCTCAACCGTTGGATAGCTTGGCGCAGCGCCTCCTTGTCCCAGTTGCTCGGGATTCGTGAGGAGTAGTAGATGTCGCTCCCGTTCCCCTTGACGCAGATACTGTGAGAGAGCTCGTCCAGCGGGATCTCGTTGTAGGGAATACAGGTGTCCGGGTTGCGATCGGGCGAAGCGAAGAGCGGACTGGTGACCAGACAGGTAAAATTGAAGCGTCCGCCGAGGGGGGGGCGAAGAGCCAGAAGCCGGCTACCGTCGCTGCCTTCCCACAGATACTCTACATCGACCTCGTGGGCGGGGACGCCCCGATGGAACAAAATGGTGTCTATCCCGAAGCCCTTGTAGATCTGGGGCATCTGGGCGATCTGACCGTATGAAGTCGGCGTAAAACCGACCTTCATGATGCCGTTGAATCTCCGGCCCAATTTATGCCCCATGAGCAGGTTGCGCACCAGACACTCTCCGTAGACGAGGTTTTCCTCAGGCAGGGTGTACCACGGGCCGATCAGCAGGCGACCCTTGGCAACCAGGTCCGCGAGCACGGCGTGTTTCTCTGGGCGAAGTTCCAGGTAATCCTCCAGCAGAATGGTTTGTCCATCCAGATGAAAGTAACGCAGGGCGGGATCACGGTTCATTGCTTCCAGCAAGTGATCCATCATATCCACCAGCATCAACCTGGTCTGCTGGAAGGGCAGCCGCCATTCACGGTCCCAATGAGTCTGACAGATGATGTGCAGTTCGTAGGATTGCCGCTTGGGCGTGTTCTCACGGCAAGATAGCGTGTCTGGGTTTTTCTCGACGGCCGCAACGTGATTCACACCCGCGATCGAAGGCGGTGCATACGAGGCCGAACCTCTTGGCTCAATGGCATCGGGGTGAGTCTGTTCTCGATAGTTCACGTACTACCACTCCACTTGTTGTCTAATGAACAGCCGTTCACAAGTTGTTCTTGCGCCAAGATCAATTGCTTGCGTCCGCTACGAGCACTCTCCCGGGTACTGCGCCGCCGTTCTGCAGCGGAGGAGTCGGCGGCTACATCGGCGCGGACACACCCGCGATCAAGGACCATCGATATACACCTGCATCGCATCCTTTGCTCCGATCGGCGGCAAGGGAATCCTGCGTCCAGTCCATTTGTCATAAGGCTGGTGATTGATCCTGACACCCTTTGGGGCCTGCGCCAGTGTGACCGTCGCTGTTCGCGGTTCATCATGGATATTGCCGATGGTCAGGAAAAACCCCTTCTTTGACCGGCGAACCGCCGTCATAAGATAAGGGTCGATCGTCACACCTCTCTTTTCCAGCGTCAACGCATCGATGATCTGGAGGAAACAGAACTGCCGCATCTCGTAGCCGAATCCGCATTCGGTCAGGTCATTTGTATTCACGTAGTCCGAGAAACGCACCGATGAGTACACCTGGCGGGCGTTTGGATCATGAACGATCATGGGTTCCCGGGTCTCGCTGCTGAAAGCCAACGGCCGGCCGGCGTGCCGCGCGACGACCGCATGGCCCAGAAACTCTCCATAGACGCGGCTTGGGATAAGCGATATTTGGTACTTCCTGACGCCGTGATAGAGCGAGGCATCGGTATAAGGACGGGGACGAGCAAGGTCGCCGCGCTTCGGAGAATACGTCTCGAACATGAACTCGAACCAGGGGTGCTCCAGGGACAATCGCTGGGTCTCGATGTTCAAACGCCTTGAGCTCAGCGTCACCGGTGAGGGAAGACGAAGGAGCAGGTCCTTGGCGTTGTTCCCGACGAGATCCACGTCGGCATCTTCCCATAGGCGGCCTTTTTCATCCCTGGCGCCCGTCAGCCCGGTGACCAGAACGGGGATCCGCGCTTCTCTGATCCGATTGATGTCCGCGATACTGAGGCATTCCACATCCTCAAGGTAGAGCAATTCCAGCTCATCCAGATTGTCGAGAACTGAAATCGGTGTTGCGTCAAAGCCCAGCCGCTCGAGGCCGACAACGACCTTATCGACGTGTTGTTCACGCCATAGATCGCCCTCCTTTCCGCGGAAGGCGCGGGTCGGTTGCGAGTCGAACACCCCTATTCGGATCGGCACGAGATGTGTCGACGCCACGTCGCGTGCGTACAGCGGGTCCTCGCGCGTGGACGCATCCACGGCCTGCCGTTGGCAAGCCCAGAAGGCCAGATTCACGCCATCCGGGAGGTTCGCGACCATCAAGCGGGTATGGCAGGTGTAGTACTCGCGGAAGTAGCCGAATACAATCCAGAGATTGTTCGGGATCAGATGATCGTGCCAGTACTTCCAGTTACGCGTGAAATTGGGAGGGAGCCGGCGACCGGCGTAGTAGGTGTAGAACATCACGTAATCGACCTGTTGAGCTGCCTGCGGTCCGATGATCCATCGCGAGACTCCTGCCACGGCAAGTTTCTTACCCGCCTGATGAACCGGCTCGCTGAGAATGCCCAAATGCCGTGCGGTTCGTTGTTGGTCCCACGCGATCAAGCTTTGATCGAACGAGGCTGTGTCTTCGTAGTGGGGGGTCGGGTGGACCTGCACCGGAAAACCGGCCGCACCGGTGTCATGTCGGTAATCCTTCTCGCAGCCGTCGCAGTAGCACAACGCACGATTCAGGAAATCCTCAAGAATAATGCCGTCTACCGATTCCCCGGCGAGCTTTCGAAACAGTTTCTGTCCCTGGAACCGGTAGGGCTCATCCCAACCTGCGCAGACGCAATCCTGGTTGACATACTTGTTTTGTCCCGGTCCGCGCTTCAACAATTTGCGATCAGGCGGGATCCGGTCGAGGTCGGAGAGGCGAGTGCTGGCCAAACCTACATCGAAGTACTCGATGCCCCGCGCTTTCAGCATGGCGTGGATATCTTGCTGTGTCTCATTGGATGCCTGGCCGAGACGAACGCGGGCAATGAGATCGAAACCCAAGTCGATGAACTGATTCAGATCCTCGCGCGGCACATTGATCGCTCCAAGCCGGCTGACCTTCTCGCCAAGGCGGACGGCTGCCGGAACTCCCGCTGAGCCGCTCGTTTCAGCCCAACTCTCTCCACCCAGACCTTCGATCGAGACGGGGCCCACCACAAGCAGCAGAGCAAGCCCTCCAGTTCGTGCCGGTCTCATGTAGACGTTCCCCCTGCGGAAAGCGAAGGGCGTTGCTCGACCTTGGCGTCGGCTCGCGTGTTCGCTCCCGGCAGAATCTCTTCGGAATTCGGTTCCATGCCGGCCGCGATCAGAACTTCTTCCTGGCCTACCGGAGTGTTCAACCGGGCAAAGAAACGATTCAGCTTAGCTTCGTCCTCTGGCGGGGTCATGTAACTAACAATAATATAAGCGGCGATTCCGGCGGGCAGGTACAAAGATGCTTGATACCAGACAGTGTCCCAGCGGTGGTCGCTCGCCGAGACGATCGCATCGTGCTCTGTAAGCCACCATACCAACGCCGAGGTGACCACGCAGGCCCAGGCTCCCCAACTGTTGCCGCGCCGCAGAAACATTCCCAGCAGAAAGGTCGGCCCGATGAACGCGGTGATCTTCCACCAGAACTCGATCGCCTTCGTCACGGTTCCCAGCCAGAAGGCCGCTCCCAGGCCGGCACACACCAGAAAAACACCTGTCAGGCGAGCCGCACGGAGATAATGCTCGTCCGATCCCGTCCGACACACGTGCCGTGCGTAGAGGTTGCGCGAAAAGATGGCTGCCCCCGACACCATGATGGCATCTGTTGTGCTCATACCTGCGGCCATCATCGACGCGAGCATCAGACCGGTCAGGCCGTCCGGCAGGTAGGACCGAGTTGCCAGTCCGAATGCCATTTCCGGGTTTTGAAGATTGGGCCAGATCGCGGCGGCGCACAAGCCGACCAGCGCCCATGCCACCGTGCAGATGCGTTTCATGATAGTCCCGATCTGAACGCCCAGT
>DAOOIV010000148.1 GCA_035384605.1 Phycisphaerae bacterium | reverse complement strand
AGACTACATATTCAAACCGGCGAAATCTCTGCACTTTCAGAACGACGCTGGCAGCCGGGAATGAGTCATGAACACCTTGCCCATCGTACGCGGGCTCGGAGGCGCCCATGAGAACCATACCACAAGCGGCGGAGCCGCTCATCCGCGAATTCGCACCGGCGTTCACCCGGCCGATCTACCCTTGATTCGTCATTCTGCTGTTCGCCGCGATTCCGGTCACCGGGCGTCGAACGGTCACCAACCTGCTGCGGACGGTGCAGACTTTGGCTCCCGGGCGAGAAGTCGGGACACACGAGGGGATTCTTGAGTTCGCTTGGCAGTCTGAGCCGCAAGTAGCCTATTGCACTTATCACGTCCGAGAAGAACCAAAACCACCACTGCGGCCTGAACCGCCGAAAACCCGCGCATTTCAACCGCCGCCGACATTGCTCTGGGATCGAGCGCCTTGGGATACTCGCGCACGAGGCCGCACAGTTGTCCGACACGGTGATTGACGGCAAGTCTCACCCTGACCTCCAGTTCGACCGAATGTTGAGACGGGGACGCAGCTCGTTTTTGAGGAGCGGCGGGGGGCAGAAGATAAGAGGCGACGCCGGGCGAGCCGGACGATGATCGCCCGGCCATCCGGGTCCGTCCGGCCTCATCTGCGGGCCGATGTTTCCCGGTTCCCCTGTTGTCGAGGTTCTTCTCCACGTTTTCGGCGCCTCCGGCGATTGAGCGGCTTGCTTGATCATGCGGCCGATATCAAGGCGCTTCACCACAAAGCCGCGGGATCCGCGAGCACGAGCCTTGCGACTTCCCATGGCAACATCCACTCCCATCGGCCCCGCTGTTGGAAACCGAGCCCCTGTCCTTGGCTGAACGGGGCCCCTCTGCGCTTTGCCTCGGGCACGGGTCGGGAAACAGTCGTGCGAGCTTAGAAGACTTTTTTATTAGAAGGTGTCAAAACACAAAACAATGCCTACTTGATCAGCTTCCTGCCCGCCAATTCGATGGCTTTGTCCATAGCGTCGGCAATCTGCTCGAATGTCAGCTTCGCCTCGGGCGGGAGAGTGATGCTCAGTTCCTTGCGCAGCGATTCACGAACGGGGTAGTTGCGCGATGGACTCCGGGCCAGCATTCGTTCGGTCTGCTCTGAGGTCAGGAAATCTATCAGTCTCTTTGCTTCATCCGGGTGAGGAGCATTGGCGATCATGGCAACCGAGTTGGGGATCAGCAGCGTGCCGCCGTCACCCATATCAGGGAAAACCATGTCGATCGGCTCCTTGGCGTCCTGACGAACATAGACGTCGTCGGTATCGGTGGCACAGATGTGCAGTTCGCCCCTGGCCACCGCCCGAGCAGCGGCGGCATTACCGTCCTGCAGCTTATCGCCCAGCGTCTGGCTCAACTGCTCGACGAACTCCGCATAGGTCGGCTCCCCCCATGCGGCCAGGAAGGCGGCAAAGTGCCCCCGGGTGGTGCCGAAACGCGGATCGGCAACGCCAAGGACTCCTGCCCAGCGGGAATTGGCGATCTCGCGCCACCGGGTCGGAAGCTCCTCGGGCTTGACCTTCGAGGTGTTGAACGCCAACACGCGGGCTCTCATGCCAAAGGCCGTCCACCGGCCGGCCGGGTCCTTGTAGCGATCGGGAATCCCCTCGGCCGGCGGGCGATACTCGGCCAGCAGGCCTTGCCGCCCCATCTTGATGGTGTTGAACAGCTCACTGGACCAGAAAACGTCGGCCTGCGGGCGGTTGCGCTCGGCATCGATTCGTCGAACCAGCCCGGTTGTCTTCCCGGCCTCGCTGTCGATCTTGATCGCCACCCGAATGCCGCTCTGCTTCTCGAAGGCTGCAATCACTTCTCGCGCGAAGGGCTCATCGACGCTGGTATAGAGAGTGACTGCCGGCTTGTCGCTTGATTGGTCGCACCCGGAAAGGAATGCACAAGCGGCCGCCGCCAGGGCGCACGAAATCGCCTGCGCCCGCGGAAATGAGAAACCACCCATCTCACTTTGCCTCCCCGGCCGGCTTTTCGCCTTCGAACTTGTTCTCGACGGCCTTGACCCGGTCGGCAGGCAGGCCCTCTCTGGCGTCGCTGAAGTACTTGCTCACACTCTTGTGGTACTGGCGCGGGATTGCCTCGCGATTGATGGCATCCGAGACCTCCCGCTCCTTGGAGATCACCGCCTCAACAAACTCGTCGGTCACCTGTCCGGCAATCTGCTCGCCATGGACAAACTGGGTGGAAATGATCGCGCCGGGGTGCGACTCGACTTTAGCCTTCTGAGCCGTGGTCTTGGCACCAGTCTCAGTCTTAGGCGCAATGCCGCCCCGTCCCTGACCAAGTGGACCCATGCCGCTCTGCGACTCCTTCAACTGGCCTTGGCCCTCGCCCAACCCCATCCCATCACACTGTCCCGAGCATTGTCCGGCCTGCGACAGTTGATCCTGCATCTGCTGCAGATCACTGGCCGCTGCCGTGAGCTGGTTCATCTCCTGCTGCAAGGCCTCCATATCCGACAACTGGTCGGCCGCGTCGGTGAACCCGGCTTCGGATCCCTGCCCCGAACCTTGTTGTCCCGGCTGGCCTTGGGCCGCCTGCTTCAGGCTGTCTCCCAGCCTGCCGGCCATCTGGCAACCGCCTTGGCATTTCTTGAGCTGGTTCGCCAGCTTCTGGATGTCCTTCTCCGACAACCCCTGCTTCTTGAGCTGTTCTTTCAGAGCGTCGAGGTCCTGCTTCTTCAGATGCTCGAGAGCCCGGGCGATTTCGTCCGGCTTCATGCCCGTCTTGGCCAGTTCCTGTTGGAGTTTCTTATCGTTCTCGGCAAGCTCCTTGAGCTGATCGCCCAGCTTGTTGATCTGCTTCCTGAGTTCCTCGGCCTTCTGCTTGTCCTCGTCGGTCTTTGGGGCTTTCATCAGGTCGAGCTTCATCTCCTCAAGCGCTTGTTGTGCGCTCTTGTAGTCACCCCGGGCCATGGCCTGAACCAGCTTGCTGACCGCGCTGTCCCCACGTTGCCGAGCCTCCAGCTTCTGGGCGATCTTCTGGAACTCCTCGATCTTGGCCAGATCGGGGTTCTCTTTCTTGTTCTCGATCTGCCGAGCGAGATTGTTGACCTGCTTGATAGGATCCTTGGCAACATCCTCGGGCCGCGTGGCTGGTGGAGCGTTCTTCAAGGCGGCCAGTTGCTGCATCTCCTGTTCCAGAGCGGGATATCTCTTCCGCAAAGTCTCGACCTGCTTGTCGATTAAAGGCTGAACCAGCGCGGCGGCGCGCTCAACGCGCTTCTGTTGCTCAAGCTGTTTCTGCAGAGCTTCCTGTCTGCCGGCCAAGTCGACAACGGGGAAAAGCCAGAAAACCAAGAGGGCAACCAGCAGGCTTGGGCCGGCGTAACTGGCGGACTGAGGGAAACGAAGCGGCAAATGACGACCTACCGTCAGGCCATGTGTTACCCTGTGGGCATCGGCCACAACGGCTTGCCCGAAGGGGTCATCCATCTTCTCGCAGTAGATCGCGCTGCTGATGCGTTCCCGCAAACCGGCGGCATCGTCCAGCGCGGCTGCGGCAACCGACAGCGTCTCACGGGTCAAGAAGGTCCAGACCGCTGAGGCGACGACCGAGGCGCCCAGCAACCCCAGACAGACCCAACCCGTCAGCACTTCGGCGTCCGGCCTCACCAGCCACAGACGATCGATCAGCACAAGGAGAACAAAGAGCGCCGCCCCCCCTGCCAAAGACCATCCGAGCGTGGAGAACCAGCGATTGCACCACAGCCGCAACTGGGCCCGCTTGGCCTTTTTCCGAAGCTCCGACATGGCTCAGTCCCTCGTCAACATCCCCCTGCCCGGTTCGGCGTCGATCCGGGCCCGCCCCCCCGCTGTCCTGCTATCGGCCGCCTCGACGCACCAATTCATGGTACCCTCTGGCATACCAATAGACAACGCTGGTAGACCGGATCTTACGCAATCCTCCCGGCATTAGACGCTCCGGGACAGCTTTTGTTCAGGGTTCCAGGGATAGAATCAGACCATCCGGGTCACCACCATCGCAACAGAAAGACCAGGAAACGCGGACCTGACAGTGTCTTATGAGCCGGCGACCTCCCGCAGGCTCGGCTCCGGGCAAGTGCCCGAAGACCGAAAGGGATGAGCACGGCCACCAGGCCAACCCGCCGCCGCACATGCAAGGAGTTTACCTTCTACCTGTTTCACCTGTCGGCGTTTGGCGAGCGGTCGCGAGTTGCTCATGTCCCGCCGAAGGATGTCTTACCACGGCGGTGAACGATGGCCGGAAATGGAGACAGGCCGGGGCAGAGCCGCTGGTCGGCACGATGCGGCCGAGCCGACGACCGGCCCCCGACCCCTGAGCCGTGCTATAGTCCCAGGATCACTTGATCCACCGATCGTTTGGGAACATGATGAACGCCGCCGTCGTCGCGATAGTACTTGATGTCGCTTTCCGACGTCACCGGCTCAAGGACGATTTTCTCGGCCGGCTTGCCGAGTGCGATAACCAGCAGGATCTGATAGCGTTCCGGAATGTCAAGCGCCCTTCGAAGTTCTTCCCGCTGGATCGAGCCGATGATGCAACCGCCGAGACCTTTTTCGACTGCCCCAAGCAGTATGGTCTGAGCAGCGATGCCGTGATCGCAGTTGATACTGTGACAAGCCTGTGAGTCGCCAAGGATGATGATATACGCCGATGGGCGTTCGCCCTGCGTCGGACCCGTCCAGTCGGTCAGGTATCCGGCCCAAGCCAAGTGTTGAAAGATCTTGGCGTTCTTGTCCGGCTCGCACGAAAGGACGTATCGCAACGGCTGCAAGTTGCCGGACGACGGGCACAACGTCGCCAGTTCAATCAGTTCCCGTAACGTGGCCATGTCGATGGAATGGCTCTGCTGAAAACGACGGTAACTTCTGTTGGCAAGAACAAGGTCTCGAATCATCGCATTCTCCACGCCGCGGACCCCGGCAGACAAACCCTCACACTCGCCCGTTCCTGTTCGCAGGAATCCTAGTGTCGCCTCACGTCCCAGGCAACAAGAGACCGTCAGCATCTCTTTCCTTCTCCGCTGCGGGTGCCCTGCCACCGGGCGTGAAAAAGCCTCATGCCGACCCCACCGCCGGCACGCTTGGCCGGCGGTATCATCCCTTTCCACGCCTTTCCGCTCGTATACACCCTCCTGTAAGTCCGTCGCCGTTCAGCGAGCAGGCGGCGCTATCAGCAAACGTAAGTCTCCGGCCGAGAACGCCTTCGGGCCTCGACGCTCACGGTTCGCGGTGCAGCCGGCAGCAAACCCACGACCGACCTGCGTCCTGGAAAACATCAGCCTCTGCCACAAAAGGCAAGCAGACAGAGTCGCTTACGATGCAACCCTCAAAGTGCCCGCTTTTCGATGCCGAAAAGCTTGCGGCGGCGGTCCCGCATGAAGATTGGCACGGGCAATTCAGCAAGCAGGACTCAGCCCAGGCACTGGAAGGCTGCTTGAGCGATCGTGGACGTCGCCGGCGGGCAGCGTCGGCGTGAACACCGGCGGCGTTGGCTCGGATCGGGGCTTGTCGTTCGGGGCGGAGACCGCAGCGTACCGTGGCAGCCCGCCAGGGTCGCTGAGCGACCTGGAACAAGCCGGCCGGTGAGAGGCTCTTGCCCTCGTATCGCGGGTGAGTGGCCGGCCAGTGTGCCACTGCCGTGTGTACCACCATGGTGCTCTTGTAAGCGTGGAAGCGTTCGGGCCCGGTCATGGAGCAGCTCCGAACCTGATGCACGCGGCAGTTCGAGGACCGGCCGGTGGAACCCAACTCGGCCCCCCGCCAGGCCATCACCTACCTGCCCAAGCACTGGCAGAAGCTGACCGTCTTCGCGCGTCAGCCCGGAGCCCTGCTGGATAACGACGTTGTCGAACGGACTCTGAAGCGGGCGATCCTGCATCGAAAAAACGCCCTGTTCTACAGAACCCTGCACGGGGCCCACGTCGGCGACCTGTTCATGAGCCTCATACACACCTGCCAAAGCGACGAAATCGACCCCTTCGACTGCCTGACCGAACTGCGGCACCGCGCCGTAGAGCTCGCCGCCCAGCCCGAACACCGGATACCCAGGAACTACCCGAACGCGCTCAGCGGCCAACACCTCACTCCCCAACCCTGCTGGAACTCGCCGTGCGCCGCCCCATCTCCCGCGGTTGCCACAGGCTTGCCGAAGGAACACGCTTCATTGGACGCCCGTGTTGGTCACTTCATCGTCGAGCGGCCACTTCGTCCTTGATCCGCTTGACATGACCTCGACCCAGACCTTTCACCTCGCAACCTAATTCGAAATAGCGGCGGATCCGGTTGTCATCGAGAATACCGAAGCAATCGATGACGCAGGTCGGCCGGCCGGCCATTCGGACCACATCATCCGGCGAGAGTTCCAGGTACGGCTTGTGACGAACGGCGAGGATCACGGCGTCGGCCCCCTTGAGGGCCTCGGCAAGATCCTTCTGGACTCGAATGTCCTTGAGGCGTTCCTGGTTGCGGAAGAAGCGAGCCCAACTGTGGCCGGGCGATGGGTACGTGTCCTGTGCCTCCAGCTCCCACCAGTGCTGTACGTAAGGGTCGTGGACGCGCATCTCGGCCCCCATCTCAGTGAGCTTCCGGACCACCAACTCGCTGCCGCTGTAACGCGTATCGCCGACGTCCTCGCGATACGCCGCCCCGAGCAGGGTGATGCGGGCCGCCGCCACGATCTTGCCCATGTTGCGGAGGGCGTCGCGGGTGAGCTCGGCAACGTGCAGCGCCCGGGTATCGTTCACGTTGATGGCGGTCGGCGTGATTTTGAAGATGTCATCCTCGAAGCCCATCAGGTGCCGGTAAGCCCACATGCCCAGGCCGCCGTCCTTGGGAAGGCAATAGCCACCGATGCCGGGCCCCGGAAAGATGATGTTGTTGTGCGTCGGCCGGACCTTGATGGCGTTGACGACCTTGATCAGATCGACGCCGTTGCGTTCAGCGAAAAGGCTCCATTCGTCGAGGAAGGCCAGCATCGTGGCCCGGAAACTGTTCTCGACGATCTTGGTGGTCTCGCTTTCGATGGGTCTGTCAAGGACGGTGAGAGGAAACTTCTCGACGTTGAGCACCTCGGACAGAAACTTCGTGACACGGCGGCGGCTTTCCTCGTTGACGCCGCTGCACACCCGCCAGAAGTCGCGAATGCTGGCAACGTAGTTGCGGCCGGGCATGACCCGCTCAAAGCTGTGGGCAAGCAAGGGCTCGGACTCAACCTTGCGTTCCTCAAATGCCCGCTTGAGGATGGGAAACGCGACGTATTCGGTGGTGCCCGGGGCGACCGTCGTCTCGATCAGGACGAGGCAACTCGGGGGGATGTATCGCCCAATGACCTCGAAGCTCTTCTCCAGAGCGGCCATGTCCGTGTGACCGGTGACCAGATTGCCCAGGTCCTTCTTGATGTAGTCGCACTGCACGTCCACGACCACAACGTCGGCCAGCTTGAGCGCCTCGTTTGTGTACGTGGCGACCAGTGTGCCTTTTTCCTTGACGCAGCGAGGAATAATGGCATCCACCTCCGGGTCCTCGGCCTTCACGGGAGGGATGCCGCGGTTGAGGTAGCCGATCTTCCAGAAACTCCGCGGGCTCGGCCGCTGCATGCCGATGACGAACTTGCTCGGCTTGCCGGTCGCCTTGTCGACGGTATCGGCAACGACCGCAGCCATGACGGCCCCGACGAAGCCCACGCCCACGACGACGACGATCTCGCGGCCCTGCCGGCGCTGCTCGGCCACGATCTTCTGCAACCGTTCAAACTCCGCGGCGTAGTCCGCCTCACTCGGGAGCGGAAACCGTTCGCCATCGGGACTGATCGAATACTCCATATCAACCTCCCGGCATGCAATACCGCTAATGTGACTGGACCGGCAAAGTAACCGCCCCGGCCGGCGCGGTCAAATGGCGCGACAAGGCCGGCAAAGTGGTCACCTCAACTGCCGGTAAGCACCGCAACGGCAAGACACAAACCATTCCCAGGAAGGCAACGAATCAGATCATGGACATCTGCCAGGTGGCAAGAGGGGACTCGCCACCGCTGAATCGGCAATCGCGAGGCAGCTTGACGCGGTCCCTCAAAGCTCAGATCTGTCCCGAAGATTGCCCCGGAAAGACTGGGCCGGGCGGGAATCGAACCCGCACGTCCTCTCGGACAGGGGATTTTAAGTCCCCAGCGTCTGCCATTCCGCCACCGGCCCGTGCGGCCATTCTACAGTGCCCTGGGATTCGGCCTCAAGTTGGCGCACGCACGCGATTCTTGTTGACAGAGGCCCGCCTGGTTTGTTAGCATCAAGTTGCCAGGAGCCGACAATTCTGATGAGAGGGTACTGGCAACATGATCAAGAGAATCGCCATCGGGGCTGCGTGCCTCGCCTTGATCGCGGCATTCTGCATTGTCTTGTCAACATCCGTCTTTTCGTGCAGGCACAAGCAGAGTGGCCCCGCGAACGGGCTTGCGGGTTGGAGCGCGCTGAGGGAGGGGATGACCGAGGACCAAGTCCGGACCGTCCTTGGCGAGCCGAAGTCCAAACGTACGAACCCGATGGAGGGCACGTTCTGGGAGTATACCGAGGGCACGCGGGCGGGCATGGTGCGTTTTGACCCTCGGACCGGGCGCGTCACGCATTGGAACGTACCGTAAAAGCTTACGGCCGGAGATCCGTGCGGCTTGCGCGCATGTTTCTGGATCGCGGAGCGCGTGGGTTGCGGCCCGCAAAAAGGCGGTCCGCCTCAGGTGGCGTGCGGGGGCGGCAGGATCTGCCCATCGGGCCCGCAATCGGCGGAGGTGACGAACATGATTCGTGCCGGCTACCGTAATCGTCACGGCTTCACGTTGATCGAGGTTCTCGTCGTCGTCGCGATCCTGGCAATGTTGATCGCGATCCTGCTGCCGTCGTTGTCCAATGCAAGAGCGCGGGCCCGCCGAACCGTCTGTCTCTCCAATCTTCACCAACAGTGCTTGGGCTTTGCCGCCTATGCGGCCGACCATAAGCACAAGCTGCCGCTGCACGGCGGTACTGGTTACAGCCTTCGGGAATCCGACGAACAGGTCTGGGGCAGGCCGAGGCCGGGGACACGCAGTTTGCCCGTCAACGCCGGGCTCCTCTATGGGAAATACTGCGGGAAGGAAGGCGTGTTCTTCTATTGTCCCAGCAACCTGGAACGCAACTACGATGATCCCTCGTATGGATGGGTGACGTTCAAGAACCCCGGCCCGGTTCCGTACCTTACGTGGGGAGGATACATGTATGCCATGTCGGTTCGCCCGGCGCATGCCCCCTCGGACGACGGGACGCTGAGTTTCACTTACGTACCCGGCCTCTCGATCTACGGCGACTCCTGGGGCGACTACAAGCAGTGGCAGGAGGACTACCGAGCCACGGTGGAACCCCCCGGAGATGAGCGAGTCTACTTCGGCAAGCAACAAGCCCTCCTGTATGACAATCCGCAGGTCATTCCCCACACGACAGGGCACAACGTGGCCTTCACGGACTACCATGCCAAGTGGGTGAGCGATCCGCACGGATTCGTCAAGGCGCATTTCCCCAGCAGCCCCGACGTGAGATGGGACCTTCGCAGCTTCCTCAACCGCTGTTGGGTGCACAGCTTCCTCTCAAGGAGGCAATAGCCATCTTCGTGGCTGAGTCCGTCCGCGGCCGATGAACCGTCAAAGCTCGCGGCGTTGGCGGGAACAGGGCTCTCGATCCGTCGCCAAGCCGCCTGCCGGATCTCCGGCCGTCTGCGCGTGTCCCGGAATGGAACGGTTCTTTCGGGGGACGTCAGATGGTCCCGTACAGAAGCTGATTCAGGTAAGCCCTGACCACTGCCTCGAAGGCGGAAATGATCACCTGCTGCAGCGCCGTTGAGAGTGTACTGCTGAATTCGGTCGAGCAGCTCGATGTGGCCTGAAAGACCACACCTCCCGTTGCCGCCAGCAACACGAATCTGTAGATGCGATGAAGCTTCATCTAAGCACTCCGTTTCCCGGCCCAAAGGACTCTTGTCTTTCAGCAGCCATGCCCACATCGGACGGGCAGCTTCTCAGTCACTCGATCTTCTCCGGTGGCATCCGCGACCGGCCGAGACTGCCGACTGGAGTCTGGGCTGACAACGCCGCTGCACGCGGCAGATGCCGCCACAAGATCCGGCGACGCCATTAAAGCACAGACAGTCGGATAACGCAACTGACACCGTGGCGGCAAAAGATGTCGGCCGCAGCACCCGCGCAAACCGGCGTGTACACGGGGACGCCTCCTCGCGGCACGGTTGATCTGAAATTTGAGACGACGGGTTCGGTGAGAATGACGATGGGAATCGTCAACAGAAGGGTCCCAGATGGGAATCTGGGACCAGCGAAATCGTCGGAAGAGTGGTCCCAGATAGGAATCTGGGACCAGCGGACCCGCAAGATAGGGGTAGGAAGGACGGATTGACCGTCCCCCCTCCCTCCGAACCGGACG
>DAOOIV010000147.1 GCA_035384605.1 Phycisphaerae bacterium | reverse complement strand
GGCCCCAGAATGGATTCTGGGGCCAGCGAATGGATTCTGGGGCCAGCGAGCCTGAAGGCGGTAGGGCGGGCTTTGCCCGCCAAGTCTTTCGCGGGGGGCGATGTGTCTCGAAGTGCTCCGCTATTCTCGATTGACGAACGCGTGGATCGGTTTCGCCGGTACTATGCCCGCGAGAACGAGCGGCCGCTGCTGGGGTTTTACGTTGGCAGCGAGTATCCGCTGTTTCGCTACCCGGCGGCGCGATCGTTGCCCGGTGACCGACCGCTGAGGCCTGATGATTTTGAGGTCGCCCCATACCTTGATGATTGTGAACGATTGTTCGGAGAGCACGAGGCCTGCGGCGGAGATTTCATCTGGAGCGCCAGTGCGTATTGGGGCATTCCGTGGCTGGAGGCGGCGTTGGGCTGTCCGATCATCGCCGACCACAACACGGGTTCAATCCGCTCGGAGCCGCCGGCGGAATTCGCCGGACCTGAGCGCATTCCAGAGTTCGATCCGAAGGCCTTATGGATGCGAAAGGCGGTCGAGTACATCGATCGCATAGCCGACCGAAGCGCGGGACGCTGGCCGATCGGCACCACTCGCATGAGGGGCATCGCCGATCTGCTCTCGGCTCTCTACGGGGGAGATGCCTTCATCTACGCGATGATGGATCGGCCGGAGGAGGTTCGCCAGGTTGCCCGGCGGCTGACCGATTTCTGGATTGCGTTCGGGCGGATGCAGCTTGAGCGGATACCGCTGTTTTACGGCGGGGTCGGGTCGTTCTACTACCACATGTGGGCCCCGGCCGGGACCATCTGGCACCAGGAAGACGCGGCCGCGTTATTGTCGCCGGATTTATACGATGAGTTCATTCGCGAGCACGACCAGCGAATCGCTGAATCGTTCGACGGCTGCATCATGCACCAGCACCCGACGGCGTTTGTGCCGACGAAGTTCTACCTGGAGATGCCCTTCATTGCTCTGGAGCTGCATATTGACGAAGGTGGCCCGGATGCCGAGACTCTGGAGCCGGTGCACCGCAAGATCCTCGCGCGCAAGCCGCTGTTGATCTGGGGGCATTTAAGCGAGCAGGACTTGGACCGTATTTTCGGGCGCCTGCCGGCGGCCGGACTGGCAGTGATGACCTGCGTGGATGGTCCGGAGCAAGCCGGGCGGTTGTGGCGAAGGTGCATCGGCTGAGACGGCCGAGTTGTTCTCGGGAGGTATGGGATGGCCGATCGATCGGATACGGGCGGGGCTGCTGAACCGAGACTTGCGTGGTATCAGGGTGTTGCCCCGTACCAGTGGTGGGTGTTCAGTGTCGGGGCGATGGCCTGGCTGTTTGATTGCATGGATCAGCGACTGTTCACGATGGTTCGATCGCCGGCCCTGTCGCAGTTGCTCGATCTTCCGGAGAAGAACGCGCTCGTGGTGGACTACGGGACTTATGCGACGGCGGCGCAGATGATCGGATGGGCCGTCGGTGGTTTGTTCTTCGGCGTTGTCGGCGACCGTTGGGGGCGCGTCAAAACGTTGTCGGCGTCGATTCTGGTCTACTCGCTGTTCACCGGTCTTTGCGGTCTGGCGATAACGGGCTGGGATTTCTGTCTGTACCGTTTTCTGATGGGATGCGGGATCGGGGGGGCGTTTGCCGCTGCTGCCACGCTGATTGCCGAGACGATGCCGGATCATTCCCGCTCGACGTGCCTGGGGCTTTTTTCGGCCTTGTCCGTGCTTGGGAACATGCTGGGCCTGGCCATCGGCTCGAAGGTCTTCGATCCGGCCAAGCTCTACTTCGAGGGGTTTCCGGGCAGTGATGGCGTGCCCGGCTGGCGTCTCGCTTTTTTTGTTGGAACGATACCGGCTCTGCTGGTGGTGCTGGTGCTGCAAACGCTCAGGGAGTCCGAGCGATGGCAACAGGCCCGCAAGAAGGCCGGAGAAAACCTTGAGCGTCAGTTGGGCGACCTGGGCAGCATGTTCCGCCATCCGCGCTGGCGGACCAACACCATCGTCGCGGTTTGCCTGGCGACGGCGGGGATCGTCGGGGTGTGGGGCGTAGCGTTCTGGTCGCCCGAGCTGATCAACTATGCTTTGACGCCTCAAGGAGGGTTGGAGAGTCTGCCCCGGGACCAATGGGCCGCCAAGACGGCGGAGATCACCTCGGTCAAGTTCTGGGGTAATCTGTTCCAGGACATCGGCGGTTTTCTTGGCATTGCCAGTTTTGCCCCGATCGCGAACCGGATCGGCCGCCGCAAGACCTTTGCCGGGGCCTTCATCATCTCGTTCGTGTTGATTGCCTTCGTGTTCCTTACGCTGAATTCGGCGGCGAAAGCGTATGTCCTGCTGCCGATCATGGGTTATTTCAACCTGAGCGTGATGGGGGGGTTTGTGGTCTATTTTCCTGAGATCTTCCCGACGCGGCTGCGATCGACCGGTACTGCGTTCGGGTACAACGTCGCCCGTCTGTCGGCGGCGGTTGTCATGCTGTCGAGTAATCAGATTCGCGAATGGCTTGCTGCTCTGGAGTTTGAGCATCCGTTTCGCGTGGGGGCGGTGGTGGTCAGCGGCGTTTACTTTCTGGGTCTGCTGGTGCTGATCTGGGCTCCAGAAACCAAGGATCGGCCGTTGCCGGAGGAGTAGGCTTCTTCAGAGAGGCCGAGGGACAGCGGGCGGCAGCGGTTCCGGGCCTGTCGCCGGGGATCCGGGTTCTGTCGGACGGAGATTCGGACATACTGGAGAGCCAATTCAACATGTACCCTACGCTGAACCAGATGCTCGACATGCTCAGCGTCGATTCGGCCCGGATCGAGGTCGGCCGGCGACGTCAGGAGGCCGTCTGGCGGGGACAGGCCCCGGACCGCGTGCCGATTCTGCTGGGCCGCAGCGAATCGCGGCAGGTCATGGAGAAAGTCGGGCCTCAGCACCTGCGTTTGTGCGAGCACCAGCTTCGCGGCGGACGGCCGGTTCGGGAGTATCATCGCTTCGATCACTACACACTCGGAGAGCAGTTTGACGATCCTGAGAAGATGCTTATCGAATCGCTGTGGGACATTATCGGCTGGGCCCGCACGCCGAGCGATGCGCAGCTCTCGCTGCGGCCGAACTTTGGCGTGGGCACTCTGGCGAGCGTCTTCGGATGCAAGACGGCCATGGGGGAGCATGATATGCCCTGGGTGAGCGAACGGCCGTCGAAGGAGGCGATTCTGGAGGTCGACCTCGACCATCTGGATCGTGCGGGTTTGATCCCGCGGGTGATCGAGTTCATCCAGATGGCCCGCAGTGCTCTGCAGGAGTTCCCCGATGTTCACGTTTTCATGCCCGACCTTCAGGGGCCGATGAACACCGCTTTTCTCCTTCGAGAGCAGGAAGTGTTCATCGAGATGCTTGAAGAGGAGGACTACTTTCATCGGCTGATGCGGATCGTCACCGAGGTTTTCGTTCGCCTCGCCAGGCGCTTCAAGCGGGAGGTTGGCGAGCCGCTGGACGGCGGCTATCACGGGGCGATGTACATGACCAACGGCGGCGTCCGCGTGGTCGATGACGTGAGCATCATGCTTTCACCCGAGCACTACTTGCGGTATTCGCTGCCATACGTCCGGCAGTGCCTGGCCCCGTTCGGCGGCGGATGGGTTCACAGTTGCGGCAACATCTCGCACCAACTGGATGCTTATCTCAGTGCGCCAGAGATCAAGGGAATCAACTTTGGCGAGCCGGAGTACTATGATTTCGCGGACCTGTTTCCGCGATTGGCCGCAGCCGGGAAGTTCTGTTACGGCGGGCCGGTGCGGGAGATGAGCGAATCGGTCGAGGCTTACCTCGAGCGTACGGCCTCAGCTCTGGGTTTGGCGAGGGCTTGCCTGATCTTCCAACCCCGAGTTCGGGGTCAGGACATGTCGGAAGGCGACTGGCCCGATCCGGAGGCGATCCTGTCTTTGTGGGACCGCCTTTTGAGTTGAACCCGTGTCGGAATGTCAGGCTTTTCACGCGATTCCTGTTGGCAGGAATGGCTCATCTTTGTAGACTGGCGCTCCGTGGCCGTCTGGTACGGGAGGTGTTGCCATGGTGCATCGGTGGATGGGTCCGGCTGCTGCGAGGCTTGTTCTGGTCTTGTTGGGGTGTGCGGCCTCGGCTGAGGGCGGAGGCACGGTCGTTCATCTCAAGCCGGGGGTCGCTCAACTGTTTATCGATGACGAATTGATCGAGTCGCAGCAGGGGCTTGAACGTCGCCTTCACTGCCCGGTGAAGGACGAGGGCGGGAATGAACCGATCATCGCCGCGAGGCCGGGGACAACGATCCTGGCTTACGGCACCATCGTGTTCGACACCCGGCTCAAGAAGTATGTCATGTTCTCGCAGGGTTTCGTCGAGCGAAACATGTACCGCTTCACCTCCAAGGACGGGCTGAACTGGGACACCGGCGAGGGCGGGGAATTCGAGGAAATCACCTTGGGTCCGCCTCCGGAGAAGGAACCGGGCGCGATCGGCAAGCCCGGGATTGACGTTTTCTCATGCTTTTACGACACTCGGGATGGCGAATGGCCGTACAAGGGCTGGCTCTACTACGCCAACTATGGTCCGAATCGCGAAGGCATCTACTACGTGCGATCGCAGGACGGCCGCAAATGGGACCGTCTCAACCTGGTGGTAAACGCCTGGGCCGGCCCGGGTGACACCAGTGCCCGTCGGATCGAACAGGACGGCAAGGAGGTGTATGGTCCCGGGGACGTGACGCTCTTCTATCACGACCCGATCGACAACCGTTTTCTCGGCATCTTCAAATTTTTTACCAGCGAGAAGGTGGGCCGCGCGGGCAACAACCTTCGCAGTCGGGCGTACCACTTTTTCGATCGGCTGGATGAGCCGTTCGAGGGCGATCGTATCGATCGCATCGCCCTTTTGCCTCCGGCCGAGGCGAAGGACAACAACGGGCCGGCCGACGAGTTCTATGCCAGTACGGCTTGGCGATACGAGTCTTTGTGGCTCGGCGGGCTGAAAGTCTGGCACGGGAAGGATGACTACCCGTATTCCGAGAGCGGGTGCGCGTTCTTCAAGCTGGTTGTCAGCCGTGACGGGTTGAATTGGCACAAGGTCTCATTCAAGAACGACACGGGCGTGCCCGAGGTATTCATCCCGAACGGCCCGCAGGGGGGCAACAATGGCCGCAATGACGGCGGGTACATGAGCGAGTTCAGCCAGGGCCCCCTGCGGATCGGCGACGAACTCATTTACTACTACAGTGCGTCCTCGTGGGGCAAGAACGCTCCGCCGGACAAGCGTCTCTTCGGCGGCGGCATCTTTCGGGCCCGGCTGCGAATCGATGGATTCGTGTCGGTGGTTGGCGGCACCCTGACCACCAAACCGCTGGTGACGACGGGCAACGATCTGACCATCAATGCGACCGGCCCGGTTTCAGTGGCTGCGATTGGTGCTGACGGCAGAATTCTCGGCGAGGCGAGAGTGACGGGTGACTCATTGCGGCACGAGATTCGATTCGAGGGAAAGACGCTGGGTGACCTGGCCGGCGGCAAAGCCGTCAGGCTGCGGTTCAGCGTGATGCCGCCCGGTCATCTCTATTCGTTCACGGTGCGCTGAGAGCCGCCGTGCCTATTGACAGACGATCATGGCTGGAGAGCAACCGCATGAGAACGACGAACCTTAGGACCCTGGCAGTTGTGCTGATCTGTTGTTGTCCGGCTCCGGCTGCGTGTGCCGCCGAGGCCGTGGACGTCGGTTCGCGCCTTGAACTATTCGTCGACGGACGTCTGATTGACAAGGTGGACGGTGCTCGGCTGCAGTTGAACCGGCCTGTGCCTCGCGAAGTCGTGTTTCGCTTCGACGCCCCCTGGGAAGGCGGCCAGAGCGGCTACGTCACCATGCTGCAGGACGGCGACGTGTATCGCATGTATTATCGCGGCGGGGGCGACCTGGGGCGGGAGTACACGTGTCTGGCCGAGAGCAAGGACGGCATCACCTGGGCACGGCCCAGGCTTGGCCTTTTCCCCGTCGACGGCTCAAAGGCAAACAATGTCGTCTGGACCGGTGAGAAAAAAGCTTACTGGGAATCTCACAACTTCTCGCCGTTCAAGGACACCAACCCTTCGGCACTGCCCGCGCAGCGATACAAGGCGGTCACCCTGGGAAGGGCGACTCCGCCCGGCGAGAAGGATGATCGCAAGGTGCTTTTCGCCTTCGCGTCGCCGGACGGTGTCCACTGGAAACGGCTCGGCGCGCGGCCGATCATCACCGAGGGCTCGTTCGATTCGCACAACTGTGCGTTCTGGGACTCTAACCGCGAGGAGTACGTTTGCTACCTTCGCCAGGGCATAAAGGGCAAGCGCGGCGTCTGTCGGGCCACGTCCAAGGATTTCACCAACTGGACCCAACCCGTGCCGCTGGACTACGGGGACGCTCCTTTGGAGCATTTCTACACTAACGGGGTCGTGCCTTATTTCCGCGCCGAGCACATATATCTGGGGTTTCCGATGCGGTTCGTACCGCCGCAGGAACGCAGCACGGTCGGGTTCGATAATCGGAAGACGGACGGCTTGTCAGACGCGGTATTCATGGCCGGGCGCGACGGCCTGCATTTTGACCGCCTGTTCATGGAGGCCTTCATTCGGCCGGGGCTGGATCCGGAAAACTGGGGCGGAGCCCACGGCAACAGCACGCCGGCGTGGGGCATTCTGCAGACCGGGCCGGCGGAGATGTCCATCTACTGGACGGAGCACTACGAAAACTATCCTGAGAACACCGGCCGGATCCCGCAAATTCGTAGAGGAACGATGCGACTGGACGGGTTCGTCAGCGTCAATGCCCCGTACGAAGGCGGGGAGTTCGTGACCAAGCCGCTGGTGTTCGAGGGGTCAAAGCTGGTGCTAAACATGTCGACCTCGGCGGTCGGAAGCGTGAAGGTCGGCATCGAGGATGCCGACGGGCAACCGATCCCCGGCTTGGGACTGAATGATGCGGTCGAGATCTGGGGCGACGAGATTGAGCGGATCGTCAACTGGAAGGGTGGGCCTGACGTGAGCAGGCTGGCCGGCAAGCCGGTGCGGTTGCGATTCGTGATGAAGGATGCCGACTTGTACTCGATTCGATTCCGGTCCTGATCCCGGCTCAGAAGGGGGTTTGTCGATGTGCGGCAAAACGGTGAGCAGATACTGGTTTGGGGCTGCTGCAACGTGGTTTTCGGCGTGCGCCGCGATGGCCGCCGACGCGGGCGTGTTGGGTGCCTACTTCCGTGCGGACGAATCGTTCCCCGACTATGCCGTCTTCTGGCACGAGGGCTGGACGACACCGGACGGCGAAATCGACAACGCCAGGTATGAGGGATTCAAGGAGCCGCTCGGGGGGTCACTGCACGTCTTTCTCAAAAACACCACGTCGAAACCGCTGGTGATCGAAGACGTTCTGCTGGACGGCATCAGTCTCAAAAAGGTGATCGTCTTCTCGGAGCAACGCAAGAACCGTAAGCCGGCAAGCATCTACTTCGCGGGCCTGCCCCAGGACACCATGGATCACCTTTTCGCCTTGGGCGAGCCGATCTGGTGGAAGGTTGAGCCGAACAAGGTTTCCCCGGGGCAGACATGTGAGGTGGTGGTGCGGCTTCGCACCGTGCCCAGGAATCCGAGTCTGCCGCTGACGCTGATTCATCCGGGCGGCAAGATTGAGGTGTCGGTTCCCGTCCGAACCAAGGGTGCTCGGGTGGCGGGAGCCTCGTTTTCGCCCGGTCGCGACGTTCTTTATCTGTACTTCCGTCACCAAGGACAGTCAGGAGCCGCGCCCGCGAGAATACTGATCGATGGAACGGACGTTACAGCGTCGGCCGTCATTGGTCGAGATGCCAGCGCGGCTGTGGTGCCGGCGGTCATTCGCTTGTCCCGGCCGATGGAGCCCGCTTCTCTTCATTGTGTACAGGGGGTGTTTGACGATGGTGAGACGGCCTCAGCCGGCGTCCGGGTTTGGGCCGACGAATTCGCCTATGGCATGTGGGGCGGCAAGCCGGGCAAGGCGAACGATTTGAGCGTCGGCGAGAACTACGTGACCGAGCTGGTTGCGCACAACATTAACGTGCAGATGCCGCAGGTGGGGTCGCCGGCCGTACAGACGTTTTACAAGAGCGAGGCCGGCCAGCGGCGGCTCAAAGAGCTGGGTTTTCGCGCGGTGATCGACGAGCACCAGAAATGGGGGCAGAAGGATCCGTACCTGTTCTTCATCCACGATGAGCCGGACTGTGCCGATTTCCGCTTCGAAGGCATTCCCGAGGACAAGAAGATCGGGGCTCTGGCAATGTGGACGCTCCAGCGATCCGGCGAGTTGCGCAAGGCGGATGCCGGCCGCCTGCAATTGCTGAACGTGGACATGACCTACAAGCCACAGAACTGGTACATCTACGGGCAGGTGCCGGACGTGCTGGCGGCGGATCCTTACTACCAGAATCGGCTCCGGACGGCGTACCAGGAGCACCCTGAGCGGATCAAGGCTTACAGCAAGGCGACTTATGTTTATGCGGTGGCGGACGTCTGTCGGTCGGCGTGCGAGCCCAAGCCGCTGCACATCATTCTGTATTCGTGCAGCCACGTCGACAACAGGGCCAATCGCCGATTTCGCTTTCCGACGCCTCCTGAGAAGCGGATTGAAGTCTTCTATGCGCTTGCGGCGGGGGCGCAAGGGCTTTCGTACTGGTGGTACACGCCGGCGGACAAGGGTGAGAAGGCCGCATACGGGGTTGGAGCGGCCGTTCAGGATGGCAATGCTGCCGCAGCGGCGTTGTACCGAGAGATCGGCCTGTTGGGCGCCGAGGTCCGCACGGCCGGGCCGCTGTTTTTGACGGGTTGCCCTGCCGAGGTGTCCCTCAAGACGGAAGGGGCGATCTGGACTCGGACGTTGCTGGCCGGTGTGGACTCGCTGGTTTTGTTGGTGGTCAACGACCAGTATACGAACCACGATGAGGGTACCGACATTCGGCCGGTTGAGAACGCCGCCGTGACAGTCAAGACGCCCGCGTGGTTGAGAGCCGCTGATGCCTTCGAGATCACCAGCCAGGGCACCAGGGAGGTGAAATGGGCGTCAACCGGGTCGCAGTTGCGACTCGAACTGGGCAAGGTTGACGTGACGCGTCTGGTGATCATCACCGCAGACAAAAGCCTTCGCACGGAGTTGCAGAAGCGTTATACGGAGCAGTTTGCAGACAGGGTCAGGGCCCTCATGCAGCAGGGGGCCGGGCCGGCGACGCCGAAAGCTCGCAAGTGAACAGTGTGCAGCTTGTCGAGCGGACGATCGCCAGAAGCCCCGGTAGGATCCGTGGGGTCCTGGTGCAGGTAATCCGCTGCCGCCCCTTGGGGGCTTGATAGGTGTTGGCCGTACCGATACCTGGGGCTCACGCCTCAGGTTACATACCTGTGCCCCTCTGGCGCACGGTCACCGTCAGTTCGTTGGAGGTCGTATGCAACAGACGAACGCTTCATCCCCTGGGCAGGGGTCTCAACGCGTCAGCAGGAGGGCGCTGCTGAAATCCTCCGGATCGGCTGCGGCTTTCTGGCTGCTGCCGGGCATATCCGGCTGCACGTCGGCGGTGCCGGCGTACATGAGCTGCTCGGAGGCTGATGATCGGGCTGATCCTCGCGGGGCTTCCGTCGAATGGTTCCGCCACGCCGGATTTGGGCTGTTCATGCATTACGGTCTCTACAGCCAGTTAGGTCGCGGGGAGTGGGTGATGTATCGGGACAAGATTCCCGTGGCCGAGTACGTGAAGCTCAAGGACACGTTTACGGCCGAGAAGTTTGATGCCGACCACATGGTTGATCTGGCTCTGGCCGCGGGGATGAAGTACGTCAACATCACCTCTCGTCATCACGATGGGTTCTGCCTGTTTCGCACGTCACAGACGGACTACAACAGCGTGAGCAGCCCGGCCAAGCGTGACCTGGTCGGAGAGCTGGCCGAGGCGTGCCGCAAGAAGAAGGTCGGTTTGTTTCTGTACTACTCGTATGCCTTAGACTGGAAGCATCCGTACTTTTTCCCTCGCGACGAGCGCTGCCCGGTCGCACGACCGGCCTATGACAAGCCGGAGCCGACCTATCTGTTCCGCAAGGACGAGGATTTTCGACATTACCTCGACTTCGTTCATGCTCAGATGCGCGAGCTGCTGACACAATACGGGCCGCTTGCCGGACTCTGGCTCGACCCTCTGATGGGGTACTACGGGCGGCCGGAACTGTTTCCGCTGAAGGAGACGTACGGCCTGATCCGCTCGCTCCAGCCGGGCTGTCTGATCTCTTTCAAGCAGGGAGCCAACGGCGACGAGGACTTTGTCGCGCCGGAGCGCAAGGCGGCGGCCCTCAAGCGGGGCGGCGATGCAGCCGTCGCCGTATGGGAGAAGAATCGCGGCAAGCCGGTGGAAATCTGCGACACGTTGCAGCCGGCCGCATGGGGTTATGATAAGTCCGCCGAAGGCAAACATAAGACCGGTGACGACGTGATGAGGATGTTGGCCGACGCCCGGGCCCAGGATGCCAACCTGCTGCTCAACACCGGGCCTCTGGCCGACGGCTCGATTCATCCGGACGATGAGGCTACACTTCGCGAGGTCGGCAGACGGTTGCGCAACCAGGCGGCCACGAGAAAGCGCTGAGAGCGTTCGTAACCAACGTAGGGCATGGTGGAAGCCGGCACAGGTGGTGCAGACCTGCCACTCCAAAGGATACGGCAGGTCTCGGTCGCTGCGGCGACCTCGACGCTGCCCTACCATGTGGCCCCCCGAAAGGCCCCAGAAAGGATTCTGGGGCCAGCAGATGCGGCAGGTCTCGGTCGCTGCGGCGACCTCGACGCTGCCCTACCATGTGGCCCCCCGAAAGGCCCCAGAAAGGATTCTGGGGCCAGCAGATACGGCAGGTCTCGGTCGCTGCGGCGACCTCGACGCTGCCCTACCATGTGGCCCCCC
>DAOOIV010000146.1 GCA_035384605.1 Phycisphaerae bacterium | reverse complement strand
ATCGCACCGGTCAGCCGGCGCCAGCGCTGGTCGCTATAGGGGTCTGAACGGTTACATCACGTGCAATTTGCCCATTACCGGCGCAGCCATGGGGAAATGGAATCTTGTCGTCACGAAGACCAACTGCAATGAGGCTCAGTTGAATAACGCCATTATTGTCGCGTATCCGACTTTGACTAATGGAAGCTTCGAGAGTCCGCTCGGGTTTGCCAGCAGTTGTCCGAATCCGCCGACGCCGATCGTCGCTCCCACCGACTGGCTGCAACTGGGCGTTTCAACCGGCAGCGATCATCTGATTCGGGATTCAGATCAGTGGCCGCCATCGTGTCCTCGCCCGGACGGTGACCATTTTGCTTCTGTTATGGTTCCGACCGCGACCTCATTCGGGCATTGGCGCGTCTTCCAGTACATCGCGGTCACTCCGGGCCAGACAATCACAGTGAGTGGTCGTTTTGCGGGCGGCGGTCGATCTGCTTCCCGTCTGCAAATCCTGGAAGGTGACGACTACGTTGACAATGACGCCGAGCTTCTCGCGTCGACGTTGATTGAAGACCGGGTGGGTTGCCCGCCGCATTCGTATGACTGGGTGCCGGTTTCGGTCACGGCCACGCCGACGGGCGGTCTTATCACGGTTCGATGGTTGATCAATGGGCACACCTCGGTACCGGTTGCGGCGCACGCCGATGCGTTGACCCTGACGATTGGTGATCCGCCTGCCGAGGTCTGTGGCAACGGAATCGACGATGACGGTGACCGGCGCACGGATTGTCAAGATCCGGATTGTGCAACCGCGCCGGGCTGTGATCCGCCACCCGTTGAGATCTGCGACAACGGAATCGATGATGACGGGGACGTCTACATCGACTGCGACGACAGCGATTGCGATTCCGTTTGCGTCGAGATCTGCAACAACGGAATCGATGACGACCACGACTGTGACGTGGACCTCGATGACAGCGAATGCGAGAACTGCACCAACGGAGTGGATGATAATGGCGACGGGCTCGTCGACTGCGACGACCCGACGTGCCTTGGACACGAGGCATGCCCGTCCGAGATCTGCACCGACGGTATCGACAACAACGGTGACACCCTGATCGACTGTGCCGACCCGGGCTGCGCCCAGCATCCACACTGCAAGGCCAACGATCCGTTTGCCGACTACGACGGCGATGGGGACGTGGATCAGAATGATTTTGCGGCATTGCAGGTTTGCGTGACCGGTGCCGGTGGAACGCTGGATATCGGCTGCGGCATGTTCGACCGCGATTTCGATTTGGATATCGATCAAACTGATATCAACAGGTTCGAGATGTGTGCCAGCGGGCCCGGAGTGCCGGCGGCGCCGGCGTGTGACAATTGACAGTTCCCTGGCGGGACCGGCTCATTCGATTGTCTGACAAGAGACCGGCGGGGTCGATTACCCTGCCGGTCTTTTTTCCGGTACGTGTGGGCACGTCACAGGTGAGCGTGAATTGGTTTTCCGGGATATCCCTCGCAGCGTCCTTGTCGGGCAACGACATGAAGGACGTTTCATTCTCAACCCTGCGTTGGCGGGTTCTCTGCTTACGCGTGCCGTGGCGGGCGAAAGCCGGGATCAATACCGGTAGTAGTCCATGATGTCGAAGTAGTTCTCGACGACCCAGCCGGGACCGTGATAGCTGCGGGTATCCATGAATCTGGTTTCGGCATGGAAGTCAAGGAATAGGGCGTTGTGGGTAGAGAACCGGCCGTGCCAGCCGAGGTTCTGTCGACCGCTAACGAGATCCATGTACATCGCGCCCTCCTCCACGAGCACAACCGCGGACGGCGGAGAACGCTTGGTGCCAAGCGGTTGATAACTCTCCCACGGGTTCGTGTAATAGCTGTTGCCGCACAGGTAGTAAATGGGCTTTTCGCCGATGGGGTTTTCCAGCAAAGGGCTGCCCACGTCACTGGGGCATTCGAACAACGGAGTCGGCTGATCCAGCCCGGTGCCCCGGTAGAGATATCGGGTCAGCGGCCGTCCCAGGGTTTCGGGTACGGGCGGGTCGTTCCGAATGGTGTGGATCCAGGCGGCTCGCTTGCCCCCCCAGTGGCAGTTTGTCCACGGATAGGGCCTTCGGCCGGGAGCCGGCTCGCGGACCAGGCCGATCATTCTGTCAACATACCAGACCTTGTCGGCGGGACCGACCGGCAGCCAGCCACGTGCATCCTCCTGGTAGAGCCTCATGGCCGTTCCAATGGAGCGCAAGTTGGCCAGACAGACAGTCGATTTGGCCCGAGTTTGGGACTGTTCGAGCGAAGACAACAGGATGGCTATCAGCAAAAGGATGACTGCGGTCGCAACCAGGATCTCGAGAAGTGTGAAACCTCGACGGCTGTGAGTTGTGTCCATCGTCCACTCCGCTGAAGGCTCGGGCAGATCGCGAAATGGAACTTACCTCAAGCGCCCTCAGCATAGCAATCGGCTGTCTGCAAGGGAAGAGGGCACCTGCCAGTATTTCGGCATTTCCACTCTCGCAGCCCAGCGGTTTCACGCGGGGGCGGGAGGGGAGGTAATCGCCCGCCTGGGTTGCCGGTGGCTCGGCGGTCGGGGGCTGGGCAGGAGCGGGCGCATTGCAGGCTACCGCCTGCCCGGCGGGGCCCGGGCGAAGTGCAATCACTTGACTTTTTCCAAAATTATTTCTTCCGGCTTCGGAGCAGGTTGGCAAGTTCCTTGGCGTCGGCGGCGGCCAGGTGTCTGGCTTTGGTTTCCAGCGGCGACTCGCTGATCCCCTCGACATAGACACGGCCGACTTCACGGCCGTCGCTCCCATCGACGAAACTGACGAGCAAGTCCAGACGAGGCTCTTTGCCGAACAGGTTGCCTTGCTTGAAGAATCGGACGACCACATTGACAACCAGTCGGGGCTTGCCACCGGGGAAATGGCGACGAAGGTGTTCGTCGGCGAACGCCTCTGCCAGGGCGGACCGCACCTCGGACAGAACGTCGAACGTGCAGATCGGGCTGACGTCCGTCGTTACCTCCCCGAGTGCGATGGACCGGTAAGGTTGAAGGGCATCCGGCGAGAGCCCCTCCAACGGATGGGCTTTCGCCTGAGCTCCGGTGAAGACCTTCATGCTCACCTTTGCTCCCGAAACCGCGGCGCTCATCGGGCTGCACCCTGCGACGCTGAGAAGCAGCGCCATGCCGATTATCGACCGGGCATGTCGCATATGGAACAGACTCATGATGTCGCAACCTCCCGAGGCGGACCGCCTTTTTGCGGGCCGCAACCGAAGCGCACTTGAGTCCGGAAACAAGCGCGCAAGCCGCATAGCTTTCCAGCCCTGAGGCTCCATTCATTGCTCGAGGGCTTTTGAAATCGCTCTCTGATGCCCTCGCAGACCGATTGCAGTTTACTCAACTCCGAGGCGTGGCAAAAGAGGCCGGGCGGTCGGTTTCTGAAGAGATAGTGGCTGACCAGCCAGATTTGTCCACTGAGGTATTGCAGGTCTTCGGCCGCCCTCGACACCTGGTCGTCGGCCGCGGCAAACGCCGGAGACCAGCGAGGCAAGGCCTCATCGAGCTTCTTGAGTGGAACCGGATCGCCGGCACGGGCGAGCGGTCCGCTTCAGGAAGATTATCTGCCCGTTTGGAAAAGTTCGTTATGGGACCTGGACATCGGGTGTGCTCTGTGCATATATGCATAGAAGCGGCCGATCGACCCGGACCTTTTGGGTTTTCGCCGGATAGCATGCAAAGGGGGGGAAGAGATGAAACACCGTGTTCAAGGTCTTGCGATGTGTCTTGGCTTTCTCGCGTGCGCATGCTCCTTGCAGGCGGCGATGATCAGTGTAACCGTCGACCCGATGTACGGTTCGGCGGGAAACACGGGGGCGACGGCGCTCATCGAATTCAGCTTCGTTGAGGACGGTCCCGACGACCTGTTGGTCGTGGCGATTCACAACACAACACCGGCTTCAATCGGCTCGAAGCTCACCGCCGTGGGTTTTGAGTGGCCGGCATCGCTTGCCTTGCCGCTGTCCTATGCCGAGGGCGGGCAGAGCGCCTACTTTGACGAAATAGGCTTTCACGTGAATGTCTCACCCTTCTGGCTGAACGCTTCCGGCGGTTACGACGTCATGATCACGAGCGACGGCAACTTCGAAGGCGGGAGCCCGCTGGGGGCACCGAGCGCGGGGGAGACGCAGAGCATCATATTGAATCTGGGCGACACGGGGCTGAACCCGGACCAACTGAGCGCCACACTTGGCGACTGGTATGCCGATCCGGAGCGTGTCTCGGTTATCGTCCGGTTTCAGGCAGTTGCCGGCGATCGTTCCGACAAGGTTATCAGTCGCACCCCGGAGCCGGCGGGCATGCTGCTCCTCGGTCTTTCGCAACTCGCTCTTTGTGCGCGCAGGCGGACGCGCAGGCATCCGTGAGGCGGCCCGGAAAAAGCTCTCAAGAAGCCGGTCCGAGCGTTTCCATCAACCAGAGCCAGGCATCCTGAATGCCAAAGGGGAACACGCTGCTGTCGAGCGGCGAATCCCGCAGGAATTCCTGGTCAATCAGTAATGTGCCTGCCCCGCCGGTGGTGTCCATCAGGTCGTAAATGTCCGCGACGTGGTTAAGGCCCAGCAGGTGTCCCATTTCGTGCGAAGCAACGTTGCCGATGGCCGTTCCCAGCTCTTCGATCGTCAAGACCCGGCCGAAAAGTCTCTTGGTGAACAGATTGGTGAAGACAACCGCGTCGTCGTCGCGGTCCATATTATAGGGGTCGATGGCTTCGGCCACCCCGAAGGCATCGCTGCTGCTTGCGCCGAAGAATATGCTGGAGTATTCACCCGCCGGCAAGGGGTCATCCGGGATCACTCGCACATCGAGGTTCAATCCCTCGTAGTTTTCCCGAACCGTTTCCGCGATGAGTTGGCGCAGGAGGGCCGTCTGGCCGGCGTAAACCGGATCGATGTCGGCGGCGTCAAACGGCTGAAGCTTGTATGAGCCGTAGTCGGGAATGGTGACCGAACCGCCGTCAAAATCCAGAACCACCACCTGTCCGGCGGGAGCGGGAACATCGTTGCCCGACGTCACGGTGATGAGGACGTCGTAGGTTCCTCGCGACGCGTAGCCCGATCCCAGCGGTGCCGCGGTGATCGCCAGGTAGTACTTCGGACTTGAATGCCGGACGACCTGGTTCAGGAAGGGATCGTATTGGCGAAGGGCATAATTCCGATCGTCGTTCTCGAAAGTGAGTCGCCCCTCAGCGTCGAAGATGACGATGACCGCATCCAGCAGGCTGCCGGGTGTACCGACGTCGACGATGATCCTGTCGCCTGGTTCCAGGGAGCCCAGCAGGTAGACATCAACGTCGTCGGAATGGGTGATGGTACCGGCGAGATGGGCCCGGCCCGCGGAGTCGAATATCACGTCGAGTGCGTTGTCAAAGGCGTCGTTGGGCTCACCTTGGATGCGCCGCTCGGGAAAAAGAGACGGGTTGAGCCCGACGTTTCCATCGGTTCCCAGGTTATCCACCCAGCTTGTGAGGTCGCACCCGCCGATACCGGCCAGGACGGCGACGAAGATACCGGCGAGGACGTTATGCTGATGACAGGTGCGTCTGAATCTGAGATTTCGGAGGGTAAAGCCCATGGATCATGCCCCCGTGTTTTTACTAGTGGCCTATGTTGGCGGGCCGTGCGGACCGGGCTTCCAGCTTGTCACTTGACCGGCCAGATGCCGGTGCCAGACCTACCGGGATAAGGGCCGCCGCTTCGACGGTTCGGGTTTCGGGCACCCGTCGGTCGCCGCTCCCCGGAGGCCGGCCCCCGTACAACAACGATGTACGCGACAAGTATCGGCGAGACCAACTGAGAATGCCAGCGTTTCGCGGCATGATCGGGCATGTTTTCCGTCAAGATCCGCCTGTATTGCAGCCGAGACACCGACGCGGTAATGTGCGCATCTCCGCAACCGGCGTTGCGCGGGTCGACGGCACGAGGGATCAGGCAGTTGCCCTCCGAGAGCCCGCGCAGCTCGATCCTGGACCAAGTGCGCCTATGCCCGTAAGAGATCCTGACAAGGAACCGCGCAGTGCAAGCCTTTCGCCCGCCCCTGCCTGTCCGGCAGGCGAGATGATCACGCGGTGGCTGATGGGGGTCCTCGTAGCCCTTTTCGTCGTCACGGGTTACGCTCCATCGCTGCGATTCGGCCTGTGGTTTGACGATCACGCGCATTTTCTGCACCTGAAGGAAGCCGGCTGGAGTCACAGGAGGGCCGTGGAGGCAGCGTATCTGGCCGTTCCCGGCGAAGTCATGGACTACTGGGGCAGATCCGAACCGTTGATTCGCTACTATCGGCCCGTCGCGTTCACGCTGATGAAGATCGAGTACGTTCTCGCCGGCTGGCGGCCGGAGATCATGCATGGTTTCTCCATGGGGTGGCACTTCCTGTGCGCCATGCTGGTTGGTTCGCTTGCCATGAAGTTCCTGGGCAGCCGGACCTGGGCAACAGTGGCGGCCTGCCTCATGGCGATTCACCCGGCGCATGTCGGCACGGTGACATGGATTGCCTGCCAGACGGAACTGATGACCACGTTTTTTCAGTTGATCGCCATCCTGGCTTACAGCCGCCACGCCCGCTGGGGGGAACTGTTCACCTATTCCGACGCGACGATGGTCGGTCAAAGTCGGGGGTGGTTCGCCGGGCGGCCGATGGAAGCAACGGCGTTGCCTTCGGTGTTGACGGCCGACCCGGATCGCCGTGTTTCGCCGGCTATTCTGCTATCGTTGTCGTGCTTTGCGATGGCTCTGGGCTGTCGCGAGAACGCCGTCGTGTTGCCCGTCGTCTGTTGGCTCGGCGATCGTCTGTGCGGCGCCGGCAGGCGGGGATGGCTGCGATGGGAACATGTCGCGATGGCAGTCATGGTTATCGCATACCTGTGTATCCGGCATTGGGCCTTGCAGGGCTTCTACAGTCTTACTTGGGACAGGATGGCCGGCATTTCGCATCTCGAGATGATCAGGTTTTTGTTTGACAAACCGGTCGTCTATTTGACGGGCATTTTCTGCTGCGTGCCGATAGTTCCTGGTCTCACGGTGGGGCAACCAGGCGGGCCTCCGTTGGCGCTTTATGCAGTGGCCGTCGCCATGTTCGCGGCCTTCCTGGTCATCTACCGACTATTCGGCCGGAGTCCGGCGGTGCTATGGCCGGTCGCGGCTATGCTGGTGACCATGGCACCGACCATTCCCATCTATCCGTCGGCCCACCATCTCTATCTGCCCAGCGTCGGCGGAGTCATTCTCATGACTTCGTTCATGGCCCTGGTGGGCGGGATACGACGTGCGCCGGGGCAACGCCTGAGCCGGTTTCGGAAATGGGTTCTCGGCGCGATCCTGGCCTCCCATGCCGCGGGGCTGACGATCGTCACCGTGTGGCGCGGTCACGGATTGGAGGTGGGTACGCTGCCGGAAGACCTGCTCGTCGAAGACGTCATCAGCCGTAGCCCGAAACCGATACGATCGGGCGATCATTTGTTTTTCATCAACGTGCCGAGGATGGCCGCCCTGTACCCTTCCTGTGCCGTGCGGGCCAGGAACGGTTTGAGCGAGTTGTACGCCCACGGGCTGACCTATTCGCCGGATGCATTGATCATGCAGGCCCCCGGCGAGCTGCAAGTGCTCGACAGGCACCGGCTGCGGGTACGGGCGCCGAGGGAATCGCCTTATCTCGGAGGGATGGGCGGAAGGGTGCTTCGAAGCATGCTCGGTTTGCCGGAACTGAAAACCGGCGATACCTTCAGGGCGGATCTGGATCGTTACGAGGTCAAGCGAGACGCTGATGATGCCGTCTCAGGCGGCGACTGGTATACCGTGGTCATCAAGGAAGCCGACGATGAGGGCATTCGCGAACTGGAGTTCGTTTTCAACAGGCCGCTTGACTCGCCCGACTACCACTTCTACTTCGGTTCGCCGCAGTTCATGGCGTACCCGGTAGACGTGTCGCGGCCAACGATCGCCGTCAGTCGGCCGGCGACCGAGCCGGCTCGCTGAGAACGTGTTCGCACGTGGAGAACGATCGTGTTTGCATGGTTGACTCTTGCCGTTCTGGTGGTGAATCCGTCCGGGTCGACGACATTCGATGACGGATTCTATCTCAAGGGGGGTGAAACGGTCGTTTTCTTCGGCGACAGCATCACCCAGGCGGGCACCTATGTTGAGTACGTCGAGGCGTTTCTGCTGACGCGCTTTCCGGAGAAGCGTTTTCGCATCGTCAACCGCGGAGTCAGCAGCGAGACGATTTCCGGCACCAGCGAGCCGGACCATGACCCGGTTCGTCCGTGCGCCCATGATCGCTTTACGCGCGACGTGGTCTTTGAGAAACCCGATGTGATCGTGGCCTGCTTCGGGATGAACGACGGCAACTACCATCCGTTCGACGAGGAGCGGTTTGACAGATTCAAGAGGGGTGTGCGCCGGTTGATTGATCGTACTCGAACAGAGACGCAAGCCCGCCTGGTGATTCTGACGCCGCCGCCATTCGACCCCTACCGTCGGTTGGTGCTCGACCCCGAAGCCAAGACCTACGGGTACAAGTATGCGGCCGTCGATTACGACGCGACGCTCGAGCAATACAGCCGCTGGCTCATGGGACTGAAGGAAAAGGACGTGCTCGTGGTGGATCTTCACTCGGCCATGAACGAGCACCTCAAGAAGCGCCGCGCAACGCGGGTCAGCTTCGGCTTCCAGCAGGACGGCATCCACCCTGACGCTACCGGCCACTGGTTGATGGCTCAGACGCTGTTGCTGGCCTGGAAGGCCCCCGGCATGGTCGCGGAGCTTCACCTTGACGCCTCGCGGGGCGTGGCGGCTGACGGCCGCGTCACGAATATCAGAAAGGAAGGCAACAGCCTGTCCTTTGACTGGCGGACTCCTCTGCCGATGCCTGTGGACTCGAGGTGGGATGCCGAGTCGATTCGCATCGAGGACGTGCGCCGTCGATTGAACAGGTATCGGTTGGCCGTGACAGGCTTACCTGCCGGCCGTTACCGGCTCACGGCCGACGGGAAGGAGTTTGCCACGGTCAGCGCCGAGCAACTGGCCGATGGTCTCGACCTGCCCGACTATGACGCGTTTCCCGCAAACCGCGCGGCCGCGAGGCTTCTGTCACTGGTTCACGATCGGCAACAACGGCTCTATGTGGCTTGGCGACGCGGCGTGGGCACATGGCCCTCGACCGACAATACCATATGGGAGCGAGTTTCCGTGGAAGACCTCAGACAGAAAGCCGACGAGCTTGATCAACAGATCGATGTTATCAGGCGATCTGCACCGATACATATCGGCATCGAGCCGGTCTTATCGGCGTCGTCCCCGACGTAGGGGCGGTTTTGTATGGGGTCCACGCCCGCGGATCGCATGACTGAACCGCGCATTGAACCCATGGAGGCGCTCAAATCTCAGATGATGAGCCAGGAAAGGTCGAGAGGGTGTTGTAAGAGACTTGCTTGCCGTCATCCTCCTTGGCGCGGGACCCTGTGTTCATTCCCATCGCCGGCCGGCGGCCGCCGCGGGGCTCGGCGAATCAAGGCGCCGATATCAGCCGCCTGGCCGCGCGACCGGCTGCGCGGGGGCATTCCTGGGACGTTGCGGGGGTGGTCTGTCGGCCAAACCGGTGGAGAACGGGCATCGCGACGGGATCTTCAAGGCCTTGAGGAAAGACGGCCGCTTCCGGTTGGACAACTGTTTCCAGTCGACCGCCATCCGGGCGGGGGGCAAGCCGATCCACCCGGCGGGAGTGACATACTGCACCCGCGGCCATTTCGATCACACGGAACGCGACGACGATACCGACTGCACCGTACTCGGTGTTCATTGCCTCAAGCCCCATGGTCCGGAGTTCGCCACCGCCAACATCGCCCACCAGTGGCAGATGCGATTGCCCTGTTTAATGACCTGCACGGACAAATGGGCTTCGGCAAGATGATCTGTGTGACGGTGATGGGCGGCTGGGATACCGATTGCACCGGCGCCACCGCCGGGTCCGTCCTGCGGGCCATGCTGGAGGCCGATCGCCTGCCTGCCAAGTGAACCCGGCCACTGAACAACCGCGTTGAGTCAATCGTGATTGGATACAACGACGTGAGGATCACCGATATCGCGGACGCGGCGCTGAAGGTGAATCGAAAGGATCAGCGTTCGGGGTTCCCGGCTTCGCTGAAGCTTCGCCGTGGCAAGCCCGGCACGCCGTTGCTTTCTGAGCGAAGGCGGCGGGGCTCAGGAAAGGATGAAGGCCCAAGGATGAAGGATGAAATCCAGTTACATGATGGCACGAACCAGCCGCCGACGCTGGAATACGCCAGGGCGGGTGGCCGAGGCCAGCCACCCCTGCGCTGGTGGATCGCGTTTGTGGCGATTCTTCTGGCCTTCTTGGCACCCCGCTGTGCCTGCGGCTATTATGGCTTGATCAGTCTCCCGTTTACGGTGCTGGCGGCAGGACTCGCCTGTTACGGCTGGATCGGCAACAAACGAAAGAACCTGATCTGGCGCGCCGTCTTGATGCTGGTCGTCATCTTAACTTCCATCACCTTGTTCAGAAACATCGCTGATGTTCTGTGGTTTGGGCATGATGCGATCTGGAGGAGGCTGTGACTACAGATGCGTGGTGCCGACGCCCTCGTCGGCACTCTTCCCCCTGACAATCAACCGTGCCAATACGCAACGCCCGCTCTGCGTGGTGATTCGGACGTGTCTTCTGCCGTACCAGAACGTCACCAACGTCCAGGCAACGTTCACGGCCATCGCTCGGCCAGAGGTCGATTACTTCTGCGAACCAAGCACCCGCTCGATCAATTCCCTGGCATCGCTCATCGCGAGGTAGAGGTGCTTCTGGTCGTCCGGCAGGCGGGCAAAGCCGATATGTTTGCAGGCCGCTCAGCATCACCCCGCGCAAGCCGGGTCCGCGGGTATCCCCGGGCCGGTCAGGCAGGCCCTGAAGATCGCGATGTCGTCCTGGTCCACGTCGT
>DAOOIV010000145.1:2665-11277 GCA_035384605.1 Phycisphaerae bacterium | reverse complement strand
TTTCCAGAGAACAGGGCTCCGGTGGACGAACACCGGGGCCTTTTTTTTGATGGTTTCCTGGACATCGGGTTGGGTATCTGGTATGATAAATACTTCTGGATAGTGGTTTTTGCTTCTTTGGGGGTCCTATGGCAAAAGGATCAAAGAGTGTGGTTGGCATGGCTTGCCCGCAGGTCAAGAGGTTTAAGCTCCAGGAGTTGCGCCCGTGCCAAGACAATCCCCGTGAGATCGAGGACGAGTCACTGGCGGGCTTGGCACAAAGCATCGAGCGGTTCGGTTGCGTGGAGTTGATCGTGGTGAACGTCCGCGATGGGTCGAACCGGATCGTCGGGGGAAACCAGCGATACCGGGTACTGAAAGAAGCGGGCATCTCTGAGTGCCTATGTGTGGCCGTGGATGTAAGCGAGGCGGACGAGCGGCTCTTGAATATCTCGCTAAATAACCCCCGCATCCAGGGGCAATTCAGCGAACAACTCGGGGTCTACATCGACAAGCTAAGGGAATCGGTGTCCGACGACGACTTGGTGTCGCTGCGCATTGCGGAGTTGCAGGAGCAGGAATGTCAGCAGCCGCTCAAGCCCACGAAAGACGCCATACGGCCTTACCAGCGAACGCACGTACTCTTGAGCTTTCCGCCCGAGGTTATGGGCGAGCTTGCCGAGCACATCGAAGCGATGGTGAGGCACCCGGACGTGGAGTATGAACAAGGTTCAAATTGACAACAGCTACTTTGAAGCGAAGGTGGCTTTACGGGTGGATCATCTGCCCGCCGGGCCGGTGAGGGTCCTGGACTGCTATGGCGGGACGGGGCGACTGTGGGCAGAGGTCCAGCGCCGGTTGCCGGACCGGGACATTACCACGCTACGCATCGACCAGAAGCCCATGCGTGGCGGGGTGTACCTGCAAGGCGACAATCGGAAATTCCTGGCGAGCCTGGACTTGGGCAAGTTCAACGTGATTGACCTGGACGCCTACGGGGTCCCGTTCGACCAGCTTGACACGGTGTTTACACGGATCGGCTCCGGCCCGCCTGCGGGCCGCAAGTGGGCCGTCTTCGTTACGTACATCCAGAGCGGGGTCGGGGGCCTGCCTAGGGGTATGCTTGCAAGGCTGGGCTATCCGTCCGAGATGGTCGCCAAGTGCCCCACGATCTTCTACCGGCACGGCCTTGAGAAGTTCCGGGCCTATCTGTCGTCCTATGGGGTCCGTCAGATCGTCCGTTACAGCGACTCTCCGGGCCGCAAACACTACGTCTATTTTGAGTACCCCGGCCCTGGATAGGCGGGTTTCCAGGCCCGAAACATCACTGGCGGCTCCCATTACCCGCCGATATGGGTATTGGCCGCCCACGGGGGTCCTACGGACGAGGTGATTTTTGGCCAAAAAGCCTGAAAGCATTGTCCAGCAGGCACACCGGATGCGCCATCTGTCCTTGTTGCAGAAAGTCCGGTCGGGACGCCCTCTGACCGCACGGGAGATTGCCGAGCTTGAGGTGTACGAGGCCAACGCCGACGCCGGGGATATTCCGGTGCCGCAGCCCAAGCGGCAAGGAAGGCCGCCCACCCTGACCGTGGAAATCGCCGCAGCCCTGGAAGAGGAATGGATCAAGTCGGGAGATGTGGACCTTCTGACGGACCGGGAGATTGCGGCCCGAGTCGGCGTCAGTGACCGGCAGTTGGCGAACTGGCTCGACAGGAACACAAAGGTCACGTGGGCCAATGGCGACCGTGAAGGTTTGCGGGACATTCGCGTACGCGCAAAGGCTGTGACAAAAGCGAATTACCTCACGCGGCTGTTGCGGTTCATCGACCGTGCCGAGCGCATGGGGGACATGAAGACGGCGGGCAAGCTTCTGTTGCATCTTATGGAGAGGCAGTTTCCGAAAGACTTTGGGTCACGCGCAGATCATCTTGGTGCCGGCGAGTCACCGACCGAGTTGGTTCGCGGGATGATTCGCGAGGTCCACGATTGCCACCAACTGATTGAGCCCGAGAATGGCTGATTACCTCACGCCGAGATGGACCCGGTGCAAGCTGGACTCGCGACAGTACGCCTACCTGCATAGTCGGGCGACGATCAACGTGGTTCCGGCGGGTAGACGTTCATTCAAAACCGAGGCGTCGAAGCGCCGGGTAGTGGCCAGGGCCATTGCGTTCAGCAAATACCCGAACGGTCGATTCTTCGCCTGTGCGCCGACGCAGCAGCAAGCCAAGGATATCTTTTGGTCCGACTTGAAGGCGATGGTGCCGAGGTGGGCGTTGCGGACGCAGCGACCGGATATCGACATCAGCGAGAGCGAGTTGACGATCAAGTTGTGGCAGGGAGCGATTATCAGAGTAGCGGGTCTGGATAAGCCGGCTCGCATCGAGGGTGGCGATTGGGATGGTGGGGTGATTGACGAATACGCGGACTGCCGTCCGGACGTGCTCGATGAGCATATCATGCCAATGCTGGTTCGTGGTGGCTGGATCGATATCATTGGCGTGCCCTGTGGCAGGAATCACTACTACCGATTGACGCAGCAGGTCCTCAATGGCGAGTTGAAGGGCGCGAGATACTTCCACTGGAAGGCTTCGGAAGTATTGCATTTGTATTTGGGCAGGGAGCAGGCCGAGGCATTCCTGGCCCAGATGCGTAAGAAGATGGACCCGCTGACGTTTGACCAGGAGTTCAATGCGAGCTTCGTGGCGTTCGAGGGTCGGGTCTATTATGGTTTTTTCCAAGAGACGCATGCCAGCGAACGGCTGATCTACGATCCCAAATTGCCGCTGATCTTGTGCTTTGACTTCAATGTGTCTCCGGGGGTGTGTGCAATCTGTCAGGAGCAGCCGTACAGGGGGAGCGCCCCGAACGTGGCCGGCGAGGTGACGGCATGCATCGACGAGGTATGGATACCGAGCAACAGCAACACCAAGCGGGTCTGCCAGGAGATTGCCGAGCGCTACGGCAACCATCCGCATGAGGTTTGGTGTTACGGGGATGCCACTGGCGGGGCGAGGGGGACGGCCAAAGTGGAGGGCTCCGATTGGGAACTGATCGAGAAGGCACTGCGACCGGTGTTTGGCGGCCGGCTCTACTTGGCCTATGCCCATACGAATCCGAGAGAGCGTGTACGGGTGAACGCGATGAACAGTCGGATTCAAGCAGCGGACGGGAAGATTCGGTTGCTTGTGGACCCGGTGAAATGCCCGCATACTGTGATGGACTTCGACGGTGTCGTGTGGAACGACAAGAGCGGCGAGATCGACAAGACCAACGACAAGACGCTCACGCACCTCTCGGACGCGATTGGCTACTACGTAGCCCAGGTCCACCCGCTGGCGGAGCCGGAATTCGTCATTAGCCAGTTCTAAAGCCGGCGGTTGCCGGTTCACAAGCCATCTAATTTGGCGGCGACTTGGCCTAAAATAATTTTGGTTTTCGCGGATTTTTTTCTCGACACGAGGTGATAGGACTGATATACTACGTACAGAATCGACGATTTAATTATCAGTTGTCGCCCGCCTCGGCGGGCCGGATGAAAGGAGATCAAAATGAGAACGAGAATCGAAACGACCAACCGTAAGTACGGGGCGCTCGAGCAGGGCGGCGTCTGCGGACGTATAGTGAGCTACGACGCTGCCAAGATCGCGGACATTATGAGGTGCGAGATTGCACAGGCTGCGAACATGACCGGCGACGAGATTGTGCCCGGCACCGACTATTGCAGGCTGCGTGAGTATCTGGCGTATCATAATGTACCGGGTCACGTTGTCCGGAAAGGCATACGAATCCAGTAAGCAGTCTCCGACCCCGGCGGGTATGAGGCTGATTGTCTCGCCCGCCGGGGGCATCCGAAGAAATTGCCCCGACTAAGAGGTCGGGGTTTTTTATGCGCCGAGAAAAAAGCTTGCGGCAGCGGCGTCTTTGGGTAAGTTGCTGATGACTTCTAATTGCGGATAGATAGAAGCATCGCCTTTGAAAGGGTCTGGAAATGGATTTCAGGAAGATTCTCGCATTCCTCGATGGCAAGAAGACCTACATCGTGGCGGCGGCCATGCTGGTTCTTGGCTGCGCGGAGGGCATGGGCTGGTTTACGGTGCCGGAGTGGGTCTGGCTGATCGCGGCGGGGATGGGCCTGACCACGTTGCGGGCCGGGGTGACCGGGGTGGCGCAGTCCATCAAGGACAATGTGCCGACGACCACGACGACGAAGTAGCCCCATGAAGGCCATTGGGTCGGTCATAGCGACGGCGTTGGTGCTGGCCCTGGCGGTGTGGAGGTGGTATGCCTCACGCAACGAGAAACAACAGCGGGAACAGAAGGAGCGGGATGCGGCGATTCACCAAGCTGCTCATTCTGATGATGATAGCGATGTCAGCGACATCTTGCGCCCGTAACTATCTTGACGTTGGCCCGGTGTTCGTGACCAGTGACCCGAACGACGTGGATATGCACTACGTTGTTGCCGGTTCTCTTATCATCGACCCGAACAATCCGGCCAATTCCCTGCGGGTGGGCAAGGACGGGCGATTCCTCAGCAACAAGTTCTTCGAGTACCTGCTGAAGAGGGCGGCGAAGTGATTGCGTGGTCGATCCACAAGCGTTTTGTGCATCCACCGGCCAAGGAGCCGGTGCTGCTCGGCTACGGCAGATTGCTGGGTGGAGAACCGGTGTTCCTGCCGGCCGAGGATGCGGCGGATTGGGATAGCGACGATGCGTGGATGGACCTGGACGCCTGGCGTCGATGGGTGGGCGGGACCTTGACGGACCATGTGACCGAACTACTGACAGAGGCGGAATTTGGCGGTGGGTCTTCGTCGGCGGCCCGGACGGTCGGTGCCGCTGCTTCGCGGCTGACTGCCGGATCAAGGAAGTCTGCATTGGCAGATAAAGTCCAAGAGCCGTCCGGGCACTTTTAGACAAGGGAAACCTTATGGCGAATCAGGAATCGACAGTCGAGTCTGTGCATCCCATTTACAGTGCCATGTTGCCGACGTGGGAGTTGGTAGACGACCTGATGGGCGGCACGGCGGCGATGAAGGCGGCGGGAGAGAAGTGGTTGCCGCGAGAAGAAGGCGAGACGGTCAAGGCGTATGAGGCGAGGCTGTCAAGGTCCGTGCTGTACAACGGGTACAAGAAGACGGTGCTGGGGCTGTCGCGGCGTCCGTTTGCTCGCAACGTGAACATTGTGGGGGACTTGCCCGAGAAGCTGGCGGGGATGCCCAATGCAGTCGACGATCAGGGGCGGAGCCTCAATTCGTTCGCCAGGGAAGTGCTCAAAGTCGGGATCAACCGGGGGCTGTGTCATATCCTGGTGGACTATCCGCCGAACACGGCGGGGAGCCTTGGGGAGGAGCGCGAGCTTGGGCTGCGGCCGAGATTTGTGCTGGTCGATCCGATCTCGCTCATCAACTGGCAGACGGAAGAAGTGAACGGCGAGACGCGGCTGACGCAGATTCGGATCAGTGAGTCGGTGTATCGGTCGAGCGGCCAGTGGGACGCCAAGGCGGTGCGCCGCATTCGGGTGATCGGGCTGGACGCCTTCCAGGTGTACGAGCAGGCAGAGAAGGGGGATTGGCACGTCGTCCAAGAGGGCACGATGACGCTTGGGAAGATCGCCCTGGTGACTCTGTATATCAACCCGACGGGGTTCATGAGTGCGTCCCCGGCAATGGACGACCTGGCGTACATGAATCTGGCGCACTACCAGAGCCAGAGCGACCACCGGAACAATCTGCGGTTCGCGCGTTCGGGCGTCATTTTCCTCAAGGGGCTGACGGCAAAGGAGATGGAGCAGGGGATCGTATGGGGGGTGAATCACGCGGTCAGGACGACCAACGCCGACGCGGACATGAAGATCATCGAGCACAGCGGCAGTGCGGTGACGGCCGGAGAGAATGAGCTTCGCCACCTCGAAGAGCAGATGGATGCGGTTGGCATGGGGCCGTTGACCGTGCGGTCCTGGGGCAACGAGACGGCGATGGGCAAGGCGATCGACGAAGGCAAGGGCCAGTGCGACCTGCAATCGTGGGTGCGGGATGAAGAGGCTGTCCTCGAGAAGGCATTTGGGCTGGCGGCGGAATGGACCGGCGAAACATTGGCGGAAGACTTCAAGGTTGACATCTATGACGACTTCGGATTGCTGCCGCGATCGGCGCAGGACCTGGACAATCTCCAGAAGCTCCGAGACCGGGGCGATCTGTCCAGACGAACGATTCTGGAGGGTGTCAAGCTGCGTGGCCTTCTGCCGGAAAACCACGACATCGACGAGGAATTGGCTCGGATCGAGGAAGAGGGGCCTGACCTGGGCATGATCGGGAGGGAAGAGCCGGAACCGGAGCCTGAAGAAGAGAAGGAGTAATCGGGCGGAGGCGGAGCGTTGGACTACGAAGACGGCGGGTTGCTCGAAGCGTTGGGGATGAAGTTTGGGTGGTGTTGTTGCTGGTACTACGGCACGTGGTTCTATCGGCCGCTGTACTGGCCGGTGGGGCAGGCAAGGATGGTTTCGCTGCCCGTGGTGGTTCTGAGGCGGCTGGGGTACTGGTCGGGCGTGCGGTCGTGGTCGCGCGGCCGGCATTGGGATCGAAGATCGAGATACGGAGAGCGGTAATGGGCACTGAAGCGCCGAGCAGGAAAGAGGTGGACAAGGCGGCAAGGGCAATCGTGCGGGAGCACAACCGTGCCGTGGCTCAACTGGCGTCCGTGGCGGCAAGGAACGGGCATGTCGGCCTGACGCACGATCTGGTGAACATCATGCTGCCGAGTCGGCTGGAGGCGGACCTGTTTCGTGCAAGGGTGGCGCATGCCGGTTGATCTGGCACAACTGAAAAGTGTCAACGAGGTGGTCCGCGACCGGATCATACGACACGCGGTCCTCTTGGAGCAGTACAAGACCGAGCAGGTGCGAAAGATCATCTCGTTTTTCAACCGGAGTCTCGAGCCGGACCTGCTGGAAAAACTCACCAAGTACGCGGGCAAGACGCTGACCGAGAACCGCCTTCGTCTGATGCGGCAGAGCATGAAGGACGTCATGGCGGCCGGTTACCTACGTATGAGGAAGGACCTGGAGCCGGACCTGCTGGAGTTGGGCAAGTCGCAGTCTCGGTGGGATGCGGCGGTGATCGAGAAGTCGCTGCCGGTGAAGATTGCCCTGACGACGTTGTCGGTGCCGACGATCAAGGAGATGGTCGTCAACCGGCCGATTGACGGCCGGCTGGTCCGGGAGTGGTTCGAAGAGCTTGGGCAGGCCCAGGCGATCAAGGTCAACCGGCAGATCATGATCGGCGTGGCGGAGGGCGAGGGGATCGACGAGATCGTGCGCCGGATTCGGGGGACGGCGAAGAATCGCTACCGCGACGGGATTCTGGCTCGGTCCAGACGAGAAATTGAATCGGTGGTGCGGACCTCCGTTTCCGGCGTGGTGAACAACGTTCGGCAGGCGACCTATCGGGCCAATGTCGACGTGATTGCGGCGGTGCAGTGGGTAGCGACGCTGGACAGTCACACGTGTGAGGTGTGTGCGGCCTACGATGGCCAGGTGTATGGCCTGATGGATGGGCCGAGACCTCCCCAGCACATCGGATGCCGCTGTACGACGGTGCCGGTGTGCAAGTCGTGGAAGGAGTTGGGGTTTGACTTCAAGGAGATGCCGGCGAGCGAGCGGGCGGCGATGAATGGGAGGGTGGCCGACAAGGTGACGTATGGCCAGTGGCTCAAGGGCCAGAGCCGGCAGACGCAGGAGTTGGTGTTGGGCAAGGGCAAGGCGCAGTTGTTCCGCTCGGGCAAGGTGGCCATTCGGGATTTCGTGGACGACCGGGGGCGGGTACTGACGCTCAAGGAACTGGAGGCGCTCGATTGACAGGTATCCTTATCGCTGTAGGTGCGGCGGGCATGGGTTTGTGGACGTGGGAGAGGGCAGCGAGAACCGCTATCCGTGCCGGAAGTGCTACCTTCGGTCCAGGGGCAAGCTCGTTCAGTTGGAATACGAGGGGCGGCAACCGGTCGGCGACGAAAAAAAGTGATTTTGTACTTGCCTCTACGTAGAGGCATGTAGTAGTTTGCCGACGAATGGATTCATAGGGGACAGACATGAAGCTCAAGGCAGTATTGGCACAAAAGGATTTCGAAGCTCTCACAGGACCGGCAAAGGAGTTCTACGTGGAGTCCGATGGGCTCTACGTGCTGGACGTCGAAAGCGTGTCGGTGGACGGCAAGACATTCTCTTTGGAGGACACGGCCGGCCTGCGAAAAGTCCTGGCGGACCTCAAGGCGAAGAACCAGAAGAAGGCCGAACAACTGGCGGCGTTCGAGGGAGTGGACCCGGAAGAGGCCAAGGCGGCCATCGCCAAGGTGAAGGACCTGGGAGATCCCGAGAATCTTGACGACAAGGTCAAGCAGCAGGTCAAGGCGATCGAAGAGCAGTACGACACCAAGTACCGCAAGCAGATGGAGTCGCTCAAGGCGGAGAACGCCAAGCTGATGGGCGAGCGAGACAAGGCGATCCAGGCTCACGGACAGAGCCATCTGGTGTCGGAGGCACGCAAGGCGTTTGCCGCGCACAAGGTGCTTGCCGACTGGCAGGATGTCATGCTTGACAAGGTCCGGGCGTGTACCCGTGTCAAGCCGGACGG
>DAOOIV010000145.1:0-2565 GCA_035384605.1 Phycisphaerae bacterium | reverse complement strand
GGGCGTCGAAACACATTGATGAGGGACCGAGGGCTTTGGTCCCGGTAGTTGGGCAAAGCGGGCCGCTTTTGCACCAAAAGCGTGTCTGCCGGGCCGGTAGACAGTCACAAACAGTCAACCAAACAGCTACGGGGAACAAAGATGGGAAATTCTCTCGGTTACTACCAGCCGTATTTCTACGCCAACGAGGCGCTGATCCAACTGGAGAAGGCTCTTGGCATGGGGGTGCGGGTGCATCGTGGGTTCGACGAAGAGCGTCGGGCCTTCAACAAGGGCGAGTACATCAACATCCGCCGGCCGAGCACGTTCGCGGCGGACGATGCTCCCTCGGCGGCACAGGACCTCAAGACCGGCAGCGTCCAGATCCAACTGGCCTACTGGCGCGAGGTCAAATTCAAGCTCACCGACAAGGAGCTGGCGCTGTCGGAAGAGACGCTGATCGACGAGCACATTGCTCCGGCAGCGTATGCTCTGGCGTACGACGTCGACACCAAGCTGGCGGCGCTCTACAAGGACATCCCGTGGTACGTCGACCTGAATTCGACGATCGCGATCGACGACATTACGAACGTCTATCAGGTGATGTTCGACAACGGCGTTCCGATGGGCAACCCGAACAACCTGCACTACATGATGGGCGGGGCGCTTCAGAACGGCTTCCAGCAGTTGACGGCCTTCAATCAGTACCAGGGAGCCGGCCCGACGGGCGTGAACACGCAGTTGAGTGGCTCGCTGGGCGTCAAGTTCGGGATGGAGTGCTTCGGCAACCAGAATGTCCAGAGCCATACGGGCGGGACGTGCGCCGACGCCACGGGCGCTATCAACAATTCACCCGGCGGCTACGCTGCCGGTGTGACCGAGATCGCAATCAATGGGGTCACGGACGGCGGCACCTGGAAGGCGGGCGACACGTTCGTCATCGCCGGCAACAGCCAGCGGTACGCCGTGACCGCCGATGTCACCTTCACCGGCGGGGGTGGCACGGTCAAGTTTACGCCGGCCTTGGTGGCGGCGGCCGCTCATGGGGCGGTCGTGACCGGCCGTGTGGACACCCACGTGGCGAACATGGCGTTCCACCGCAATGCGTTCGCTCTGGCGACGGCTCCGTTGAGTACGATGGGCAACGAGCTGGGGGCCAAGATCGCGACGGTCTACAACGAGAAGAACGGCCTGAGCCTGCGGAGTCGCATCTACTACGTGGGCAACAGTTCCGAGGTCCACGTGTCGCTGGACATTCTGTACGGCGTCAAAACGCTGGACCCGAACCTGGCGTGTCGTGCGTGCGGATAACCCGCCGTTCGAGTGAATTCACTGGCTATGGGGGCGCTGTGTCCCCATAGCCTTCATCGTTCTTCTGCAAGTCGAGACAAGGAGTTCTCAAATGGCAAGCATTCCCACGATTACCGTGTACGGCAAGAAGGGCACCCTGATTATCAACGCCTGTGATCTGGAGGCGTGGAAGGCCAAGGGATACCGGACCACGCGCGAGCCCGAGCCCGAGCCCAAGAAGGTCGAGGCCCCCAAGGGCAAGTAGGGTCCATTGCTTCTGTCAGTCTATCCGCTTCGGTTGTGCAAGGAGTTTGTGCCCATGAAACGTCTGGCTTTGGTTCTTGTGTTCATCCTGGCCGCCGCGGCGCTGGCGGCAACCCTGTCCTATCCTTCGCGTCCGGCCGGCGGCGGTCCCATTACCCGAACGGTGGTGTGGTCGTTTGATGAGACGGACATCGGCGACATGAACGTGCCGTCCGATCCGATCTATGGACACGTCCAGCGGATCGTGATTGAAGCCGAGGGGACGGAGGCGTCGTGGGACTTGGCGTTGACGGACCCGCACGGCGTCTCGCTGTTCTCGTTGACCGGCATTGCCACACCCTCCGGCCCGAACAGCTACGCGATCAACTACAAGGCCGTGGACGGCAATGACTATCTGGGGGTGCCGGTGCATGGGCCGTTGACCGTAGAGCTTGCCAACGTGGCCAGTCATGGTGAGATTCAAACCTTGACCATGTCGGCGGCGGCGACAAGCGGGACGTTCACGCTGAGCCTTGGTGACGAAGAGACCACGGACCTGGCGTATGACGCTGCGACGGCGACGATCGAGGCGGCACTGGAGGCGCTGGAGGGAATCGGGACGGGCGGCGTGACTGTCGGCGGCGGGACACTGGCGTCCGGGTCGGCGACGACGTTCACGTTCCGGGACACATTGCGAGATGTGGCCATGCTGGTGCCGGACTTCTCCATCTTGGGTCGCACGGCGGAAGTGCAGACGCTTACCCTGGGCGCGGCGGCGACGGCGGGAACATACACGCTCACGTACGGCGGCGAGACCACGGAGGCCATCGCGTACAACGCCAATGCGGCCACGATCAAGGCGGCGTTGGAGGCTCTTGCGACCGTGGAGGAAAACGACATTACCGTGGGCGGGACGGTCCCAAGCGGCGGAGGGCCGACCACGTTCACGTTCCGTGCCGGACTTGGGGACGTGGCGATGCTCGCGATTGACACCACGGAGTTGACCGGCCCGGAGACTGCCGAGTTTGCCGAGACCGTCAAGGGCGTTCTGGC
>DAOOIV010000144.1 GCA_035384605.1 Phycisphaerae bacterium | reverse complement strand
AGACTACATATTCAAACCGGCGAAATCTCTGCACTTTCAGAACGACGCTGGCATCGAGTGTTCGACAAAGGTGACGCAATCGCTTTTCCTGTGATCGAACATGGCCGAGGATGAACCAAAGCAATATGGTTGCCCGACAGAACGTATGGCCACCCGCGCAAGTCGCTCCGACGGCTCAGTAACTGTGTTGCGGAGCCATCCCATGTACGTAAGCAATTCACTGTCCGCCATCTCGTGGATTGGTTTGTCCTCCGGAAGATCAGTCCCGGTGCCTGCGACCGTGCTGGCAATAACAGTCAGCGACGGAAAGAAAGCAAGGGCCCATCTAGAATTCCTCATAGAGTCCTCCCGCTCCTGGATACCGGACAAGGATACATGCCAAACCGTCCTTCGTTGCCTGTGTGAACCGCCAAGACGATGAGCCGTTTCATGTGCGCAGACCTCCTTTGGTCGTGTTCACCGGAGCCGATGAACCGGCCGACTGCCTGAGACGACAACAACAACAACAACAACAAGAAGAAGAAGAAGAAGGGTAGACCGCATTATGCGTTACCCTACTTCATCTCTGAGATCCTGCAATTTGATACAACTGCAAGAAGCATACACGAGAGATCATCGGTTGGCAAGGGTTGAGCACCATTTTTTTGAGATTTGCTGGATTTCATACTTCTTTTTGGTGCAGCATCAGCCAGAAGGAGAGGGGGTGACAGGAAGAGTTCTTAATGGATGACCCGCGCGTCATCAATGAATCATCGCCGATTCCCTGGGCGGTCGATTGCGCATGCCTTGATCTCTGCCGGGTTTGCCGAGAAGCGAGTGGTCGGGTCGATTCCGCCTGCACCCTGGCGAGGTTCGAGCTTGCCGGGGGGTGTTCGCTGGAAGCGTTGCCCGCCGTGATCGTCGCTCCCCCGCCTCAAAAACGAGGTCGGGCACCCGCGCTGATTGCTCCTGGGCCAAGAAGGGGTGATTGGTCTGTTTCATCACGTTGTTTCCGCGGGCGCCTGCGGGAAGGCAGGCAGATTCCCGGTTCGGGCGGCGGTTCTTGCCTGACAGCCGTCGGTCCGGAGAAGCGCGCTGCGCATGACTGACTGCTGCACGGCCTTCAACGAGTCATCGTCCATCGGATGGCCGACGGGGGAGACTCGGCTGCGCGGCCGGTTCGCCCGTGACATGGCAGTATTCGGCAGTCGGATCAGATGCTAATCGCGTTGCCGCTGGAAGGGCAGGTCGGTACTACCCGACCCGGACAACTTCCGTGATTTCAGGCACTTGCTGCTTGATGGCCCGCTCCACACCCATCTTGAGTGTCATCGCAGCCGAGGGGCATCCTGAGCAGGCGCCCTGAAGCCGGACGTGGACGGCGTTGTTGGCGTCGATGTCGACCAGCTCGATATCGCCACCGTCCCCTTGGATATACGGTCGGATTTTCTCGATGACGGCCGCCACGCGGGCACGGATTGAGTTTGCTGCATCGCCGGTTGTGTCTGGCATGGTGTTGGGCCTCTTGTGAGTAACCACGGTCGCAGTATTACGACTGCCCTAAGTATAGTTCCCCAAAGGCTTCAGGACAAGCGAACTGTGTGAGGGCTTGTCCGGGGCTTGCGGTACGCAGGGACGGCGTTGACGGTCTGGGAATCGACGGCTAACATCTCGGCTCTATTGCCTGAGGCGGCCCGGTGCTGCATCGGGGGTAAGATCCGACTACACCTGATCGGAGCCAGGGAAGGGGTGTGCCTGCACCCGGCGGGGGTGGTGGTTTGGGCGGATCGGGTCGTGAGCGTGGGAGCAGTGGGTTGAGCTACGATTGCGTTGTATGTGTCAAGCAGGTCCCGGATACTGCCAACATCACCGGCGAGGCCATGAAGGCCGATGGAACGGTGAATCGTGCGGCCTTGCCTGCCATCTTCAATCCGGAGGATCTGCATGCTCTCGAAGCGGCTCTGGGGGTCCGCGAGACGCACGGGGGTACGGTGACTGCGGTTACGATGGGGCCGCCGACCGCTTGTGAGGTGCTGCGGGACTGCCTGTACCGAGGGGCGGACCGCGCCATTCTGGTGACGGATCGTCGTGCCGCGGCCAGCGACACACTCGCGACCAGCTACATCCTGTCACGAGCCGTCAAAACCCTCGGCAAGTTCGACATTGTCTTCTGTGGTCGTCAGGCCATTGATGGCGATACCGCCCAAGTCGGTCCACAGATGGCTGAAAAATTGGGCATTCCGCAGGTTACGTACCTGGAACAGATCGTGGAGTTGGCAGGGCGGACGATCCGGGCACGCCGCAATGTCGGCAACGGCTGGGAGATTGTGGAATGCCGGCTGCCGGTGTTGATGACGGTGCTTGATACGGCCAACCAGCCGCGGCCGGCGGCGGCCAAACGGATCATGCTGTACAAACGAGCCCGAGCGGAGGCCGAGATTGCCGCGGACGTCGCCCAGCAGATGCCGCAGGCGTCGGCCGATGAGCAGGCGAGGGAGGTCTCCCGCAGAGCGGCTGATCTCAAGAGCCGCAAGCTGCTGATCGAGCAGTGGGATCTGGAGGACATTGGAGCGGATCTGGCCTGGTGCGGCATGTCGGGTTCGCCGACAAAGGTCCACCGAATCCAGTCGATTGTGTTGAAGAAAGAAGGATACGCCGAGGTTCCCGCGACGGAGGAGGGTATCCGAAAAATGATTCACGAGCTGATTGTGGATCATACACTGGGGTGACGTAAGCGATCAGCGGTCGGCCGTCGGCGTCCCGTTCCGGTGGTTGCAGTTTCCGGGGGAAAACCGGGGTTTGACGGCTTGGACTGAGAGTCGAGCAGATATGATTGAACCGAATCGGAAAGGTGAAGTCTGGGTCTTCGCGGAGCAGGAAGACGGCAATCTCAGCGAGGTATCGCTGGAGCTCTGCGGCAAGGCCCGCGAGATGGCAGACCGCCTGAAGGTCAAGATGGGAGCGGTGTTGCCGGGGTATCGAGTGCGCGACTTGTCAAACCGGTTGATCGCCCATGGCGCTGACAACGTGTATTGCGTTGACGATCCGCAACTGGAGTACTACCGCACGCTACCGTATGCCCGCGTCATCTGTGAGTTGATCAACAAGCATAAGCCGCAGATCGTGCTGTATGGGGCCACGGCGCTGGGACGCGACCTGGCGCCCCGGGTGGCCTCGGAAATGAAGGCCGGTCTGACCGCGGACTGTACCGACTTGGACATCGGCGACTACACCGATCCCAAGAGCAAGGAGACGTTCCAGGACCTTCTCTTGCAGATTCGGCCGGCCTTTGGTGGGAACATCATCGCCACGATCGTGAATCCCCGGCGATGGCCGCAGATGGCGACCGTTCGCGAAGGCGTCATGCGCCTGGCCGATGGCAACCCGAAACGAACGGGGGACCTCATTCTCGAGAAGGTCAGCCTTGATGGCGTTACCGGGGTGGTCAAAATCGTCGAACGACACCGCGAGAAGCAGAAGGTTAACCTCAAGGGTGCGCGCGTGATCGTGGCCGGCGGCGGGGGAGTCGGCAGCAAGGAGAATTTCCAGTTGATCTACGATTTGGCCGGTGTCCTGGGCGCCGCAGTGGGAGCCTCCCGCGCTGCCGTCGACAGCGGCCTGATCGGCAAAGAACACCAGATCGGCCAGACCGGCACCACGGTGCGCCCGGCCCTGTACGTGGCCTGCGGGATCAGCGGGGCCATCCAACACCGCGCGGGCATGGAAGAGTCCGCCAAGATCATCGCGATCAACAAGGACGCCAACGCCCCGATCTTCTCCGTCGCACACTATGGCATCGTGGGCGATCTGAACAAAGTGATTCCGATGATGATCAAGGCGATCAAGGAACGAGCCCGGTAAACATGGCGAATTTCTTTCTCGACAATGAAGACCTTCAGTTTTTGTTCAACCATCTCGACCTGGCGGAGATCGCTGCCGTCCAGGAGGATAACTTCACCCGCGACCGCGGGAACGGCTACGAATATGCGCCGGTGGACGCGGCCGACGCCATCGACAACTACCGTCGCGTGCTGACCCTGGTCGGCGAAATCGCCGGCGATCATATCGCGCCGCGGGCGGAAAAGATCGACCATGAGGGAAACCGGCTGAATCCCGATGGCACCGTGACGCTGAATGAGAACGTGCGCGAGAACCTCAACGTCCTGGCCAAGGCCGATCTGATGGGTTTCACGCTCCCGCGGCGATACGGCGGGCTGAATTGCCCCTGTTTGATCTATACCATGGCGATCGAGATCGTCAGCCGGGCCGACGCCTCGCTGATGAACATTTTCGGCCTTCAAGGCATCGCCGAGACGATTTATGCCTTTGCCGGCGAGGACATTCGCTCTGAATACCTGCCGCGGTTTGCCAAAGGCGAAGTGACCGGAGCGATGGTATTGACCGAGCCCGATGCCGGCAGCGACCTGCAATCGGTGAGTCTGCGCGCGTACCAGGATGAGGACGGCCAGTGGCGGCTGGACGGCGTGAAGCGGTTCATCACCAACGGCTGCGGCGAGGTTCTGCTGACGCTGGCCCGCAGCGAGCCGGAGATCTCCGACGGCCGCGGATTGAGCCTGTTTCTTGCCGAGCGCGGACCGCAAATTCGCGTTCGTCACCTGGAAGAGAAGCTGGGCATTCACGGCTCGCCGACCTGCGAGCTGGTTTTTCAGAACGTACCTGCCCGGCTGATCGGCGAGCGACAACGGGGGTTGATCACCTACGTCATGAGCCTCATGAACGGTGCGCGGGTCGGCATCGCGGGGCAATCGCTGGGCATCGCCGAGGCCGCGTATCGAGTGGCCCGCGAATACGCTCACAGCCGCAAGCAGTTCGGCGTGCCGATCGAGCAACTGCCGGCGGTGGCGGAGATGGTCACGGATATGAAGGTGCACATCGAAGCCGCCCGGGCGCTGGTCTACGAGACCTGCCGCGTGTGCGACTTCGAGAACAACAACATCCGGATCCTGGACTACTTCACGCCCACTGATCCCGAGGAGCTCAAGCGGCGAAAGGCGGATGCCCGGACCTACAAGCGGCTCAACGGCATGCTCACTCCCATGAGCAAGTATTACGCGTCGGAGATGTGCATCAAGGTGGCCAATGACGCGCTGCAGGTGCTCGGCGGCTCAGGCTACATGAAGGACTATCCTGTGGAGCGGTATCTCCGCGATGCCCGCATCACCACGATTTACGAGGGCACAAGCCAGCTTCAGATCGTGGCGGCCGTCCGCGGCGTGTGCTCAGGAGTATTCGAGAAGCAGGCCGCCGAATACGAAACCCGTCAATACTCCGACTCCCTGCTCAACGAGCTGAAAGCCCGGCTGCTGGAAGCCCGGGAATTGGTACTGAAGGGCGTGGCCTTCGTCAAAACGCAATCCAACGAGTATATGGATCTGTCCGGTCGCAGGCTGGTGGACAGTGCCGTCGCAGTATTGTGCGGTCACCTGCTGCTGCGCCAGGCGGAAAACAATGAGCGGAAACGGCGCGTTGCCAGGCGTTTCATCATGACAAGCCTGCCTTCCATCCGCCGCGACATTGAGCTGGTCTGCAGCGGCGATCGATCCGCCCTGGACGAATATCAGACTCTCGCCGGTCCGGTACCCGTCCCAAAGTGAGCGATGGCCGAAGGGCTTGGCGGAAACTCAACGCCCCGGGCACTGTGAGCGTCGACACCGGCTACTCGGTGATGGTCACCGTCGAGCCGGGCACCAACATTGAGTAGACCACTTCGATGTCCTTGCTGGACAGCCGGACGCAACCCATGGATGCCTGAGTGCCAATGCTGCTGTCATCGATGGTCCCGTGGATGCCGTAGCCGCTCTGGCCCATGGCGCGGCCTTCAATGCCCTCAAGCGCGATCCAGTATTCGCCGAGCGGGTTTTGGGGATCATCGGCCGCGATCCGCTGGCCGGTTCGCGGATTGGTCCAGGTGGGATTCGTCAGACGTTCGGTGACCACCCACTTGCCGGAGGGCGTGCTGTTATCGGCCCCCAATGCCACCTTGTAGGTGCGTACGTAGACGTTTTGTAGATAGAGGTGCATCTCGAAACTGCTCTTAACCACGGTGGCGTGGAAGGGGCCTTTGATCACCTTGAGTCGGCGGCCGGCGCGGATGAAGTTCTTGTTCATGCCGCCGTTGATGCTGCTGATCAGTTCCTCGGTAATCTTGTACTGCCGTCCGATCTTCTGCATCATGTCGCCCTGCTGAACGACGTAGTCCTCGGCAAGTGTTTCGCCCGGGAGGAGATCGAGCGAGAAGATGGTCTTCTCAGCGATCTGATTGAGGATTTCGCGAATCTGCGCCTGCCGCTCGACCGGGATGTCGCCGTGCAGTGTCCGGTTCAGGGCATCGCGGGCCTTCAACAGGTCGCCGGCTTGCCAAGCCTGCATGCCCTCCTGATAGACGGCCTCAATCTGATCGGCCGGCGGTACTGCGATAGGCTCCTTCTCAAAAGGCTGAACCGTTGCCCAGAAGGGACGACTGGCGGTCGGTTGCGAGGCGGGTTGCGATCCGGCGATCCCGCCAAACTGCTCCTCCAGAGGCGGAGTCAGCACCCCACCGCCTGGAGGTTGTGTTCGGACGTCGGACGGAGCCGTCGCCGTGGACTCCGGGCCTGGGGCTCCCGGTTTCTTGTAGTACTTGACATACGCGTAGTAGCCGCCGCCGGCGATCAGCAGCAGAATGATGAACCGGGACATGAAACGAGACTTGCGACGGCGCCTTCGTCCGTAAGCCACTTCTGATACTCCTGACCGCTAGTGCGGATCGGCAGCAGTTCACACGACCCATGACCGGCACAACCTACTTCCGAAAAACCCGGACGGCCGCGTCGGTCACCAACATATCGACCGTTGCATCGTGCTCGCTCATCGGCACGTGTTCCACCACCTGGTCTTCAAGAGCCAAGCCGCAAGAGGTACCTTTCCAGCCCTCGTGCTTCAGGAACCGGTCGTAAAAACCTCTCCCCCGTCCGATCCTGTTTCCTTTGAGGTCGAAACCGAGGCCCGGCACGACCACCAGATCGATCTGCTCGACGGGAAAGGGCGTGCCCTCGACCGGTTCGCGCAGACCCATCGCCCCCCCAATGATATTGTCGGTCAAAGAGACAATCTCAATCGGTAACATCCGTCGTTGATCCCAGTTCACCTTTGGAGCCAGAACCCGTTTGCCATCCCGCCAAGCATGTAGCACCAGAGGTGTCGTATCCACCTCGCGAGGCAGTGACAGGAAAACCATGATGACATCAGACTGCTCGTAGACCGAGGTGGCGATGAGCTTATTGCACGCCAAATGAGAGCGGTGACTCAACTCTTCAGACGAAATACCGTCCAGGACCTGCCGCAGCCGTTGCCTGAGTTCTTTCTTTGAGGCGTCGTGATCGGGCGTAGTTGCCGGCTTCATCTTGAATCGTCAGTTCCGATCTCGCGGGGTCGGTTTTCTTTGGAACCACCAAGCGGCCCGCCTGGACGTTTTTCCGTCTGGTTAGCCAGCGAAGCCAAGTAAGCGCGTATCACGGCTTCGTGCCCCCGGTCGGTCGGGGTGTAATAGGTTTTATCGACGCCGAGATAATCTTGCTCCACAAAACCGCCCTGGTAGTCGTGGGCGTACTTATAGCCCGTTCCGTGTCCCATTCTGGCCGCTCCCCGATAATGTGAATCGCGGAGGTGCTTTGGGACAGGAATGGTCCGGGCCTCCCGAACATCCTTGGTGGCCGTCCAGATGGCTGCGGCTGAGGCGTTCGATTTTGGGGCACAGGCGATATAGATCACGGCTTGGCTGAGCACCAGTTGACATTCGGGCATGCCGACCAAAAGGGTGACTTGGGCTGCGGCATTGGCTACCACGAGGGCATGGGGGTCGGCGTTGCCCACGTCTTCCGCGGCACAAATGGCTACTCGACGAGCGATGAATCGGGGATCTTCGCCCGCTTCCAGCATGCGGGCCAACCAGTAGACGGCTGCATCGGGATCGCTGCCCCTCATGCTCTTGATGAGCGCACTGGCAGCGTCATAATGCTCATCTCCGCTTCCATCGTAAGTGATCGCCTTCCGCTGGATCGACTCCTCAGCTACTTTGAGGTCAACGACGATTGGGTTCGACGCTTCAGATGTTGTTGAATCAATTTGTGACAGAACAGCGACCTCCATCGCGAGTAGCGCTCTGCGTGCGTCTCCGTCACAGGTCGTCGCCCAGTGCTCAATGGCCTCCTGTTGGATCTCGACCTTGTATCGGCCAAGGCCCCGCTCCGGATCGGCCACCGCACGACGCAGCAGAATGCGGATATGCTCTTTGGTCAGGGGCTCGAACTGAAAGATCTGGCTGCGAGATACCAAGGGCGAGTTGACGGTGAAGAATGGGTTTTCCGTTGTTGCTCCGATCAGGATGATGAGACCGTTCTCGACGTCGTTAAGCAAGATATCCTGCTGAGCACGGTTGAACCGGTGGATCTCATCCAGAAACAGGACAGTACGCTTGCCAGTGCTGGCAAGCCGTTCTTTGGCCTCTTCCAGGATCCCCCGGACCTCCTTCACGCCAACCGCCGCGGCGTTCACTTCGATGAACGCAGCTTGGGTTTTTCCGGCGATGATATGGGCCAGCGTGGTTTTCCCGGTACCCGGTGGGCCGTAGAAAATGGCGCTGCTAAGGCGGTCCGCCGCCAGGAGGCGTCGCAGGAGCTTCCCCGGGCCGAGAAAGTGTTCCTGACCGACGAACTCTTCCAGTGTGCGGGGGCGCATTGAAACGGCCAACGGCTGGACCCGGTTGAAAGCGTCCTTTCTCTGTTGAGAAAACAAGTCCATGGCTCAACAGCGGCCTCGTTAGAACGTCGTGCGGATCGGACGATGCAACGCGGCAAGCAGAGACAGGCCCGATCTGTGCGGGAGCGACCAAGCAGGTCTCCAATTGCCCGGACGACGGCTTGGCCGTCTGCCTCCTGCGTCCGATAAGGAACAATGGTATGTAGCCGCGCAGATGGGAGCAAGTCGCCTTGCAGGACAAGCGCCGCAGCGTGCCTTGCCGGTCCAACAAACCCCTGCGGCTTGCTCCCGGCTGCTTGTGAGTGCTTCAATGACCCGGGCCTGACGCGCTTGTTTCTGATTTCGGGGTGCTTACGATACACTTCGATTGTTTTGTCCTCGCTGGCCGCTTTTACGGAGCCGTCATTGATCCGCAACGCAATGATGAAAGACGTGCCGGAAATCCATCGGCTGGTCACCTATCACGCTGAGCTGAATCGGATGCTGTTTCGTTCGTATGCGGATCTTTACGAGCATCTGCGCGACTTTCTCGTCTGGGTAGAATGCGGGAGCGAGGGCGAGCAAGTCCGGGGTTGTGTGGCGGTGGAGCTCGTGTGGCGCGATTTGGCCGAGGTGAAGAGTCTGGCTGTCGAGGAATCGTACCGTGGTCGGGGAATAGGTCGTCACCTGGTAGGTGCCGCCATCGAGGAAGGCCGACGGCTGGCGCTGAAGCGGCTTTTTGCCCTAACCCGCGAGAAGGTCTTCTTCGAGAAGTTGGGGTTTGCTGTTGTTCCCAAGGAGACTTTGCCGCACAAGGTATGGACGGACTGCATTCGCTGTCCCCTCCAGGAGCATTGTGACGAGGTTGCGATGGTGTATGAATTGTCGTGAGTCGCGATCGATGATCCGGCAGAAGAGTGCCGGCTTGCCGCTACGGGACGGGCGAGTGCTCAATCTGGGAAACCAAACGCATGTCAAAGCACAAATCCTCATTCGTTTTGCCCTGGAAACCAATCCTGTACGGATTGCTGGCCTTGGTCGGTGGTGTGGTCTTGCTGCTCTTGAGTCGGTACATCAAACACAAGCCGCTGACGAGTCAGCCGGCGGCTGTGACGGCCAGCGCACCGGCGCCGGCCACTCAACCGGGACCGGCCAGCCCCGACCGTCCGTTACGGCGATCCCGGCCGGAGGCGGCGGCCAGCGGCTTGAGCAGCCTGATCCTATTGTTCAGTATGGCGTGCTTCATGGTCTTTCTGATCTGCGTGGGTTGGGTGGTCGTTGAGATTCGCAACGCACGACCGGCCTGGCAGCGACAGACCAAGTACCCGAAGATGCGAGAGTAACGGGCAGTCCCGCTGGACATCCCCGTTCCCGTCCGATTCGTGTCCTTTCGGTAAGCGTGCGCAGCGTGGTTTGGGGTCGCAGCCGGTCAGGCAGGAGAGGTAGCCCCGAGGCCTTCGCGGCGGTTCCAAGGCATCCAGTTCTCAGGTCGAGCGGCCGGGGTTGCAGCGTGACGTTGCAGTTCGGTCAGGAAATCGAAGGGATCGAAGTCGTTGAGCCGGCAGAGGTGGATGAAACTCATGAAGACGCCGCCGGATTGGGCGCGGTTTCCGGATGAGGTCCCTGTTCGCAAGCCAGTACCTCCGCCCGCATCCCGAGTCCGCTGCGCCCCTTTACCCATCGCCTCTGACCAACGTTGAATCTGCTTGCCTTATCCGGAATAGACGCCGCCTGACCTCCCATGCGTCCGGAGCCAGGTTCGTTCCGCCCATTCTGTTCCCGGGTGGTGGGCGCGGCGTATAATGCTTGGCCGCCTGAAAAGCAGATTGGAGAGGGCGTGCCTCCAGGGTCGCGGTTGCGGGCGCGGTCCAAGCGAAAGAACGATTTGCGTCTGGGATGTCGGGCGATGAACACACGTCGGTTTCTGATGACCGGTCTGCTAGTGCTGTCGACGGCCGTCTCGACACGGGCCGACGCTGTGATCATGTACAACGGCCAGCGGCTCGAAGGGCAGATCGTCAACGAGACCGAAGATGAGGTTTGGTTGCGGCAGAGCCGGCCGGACGGCATCGCCTTTGTTCGCCAGATCCATCGGTTCAACATTGCCCGCGTCGAGCGAGGCGGCCCGAGCCAATCGCAACCGTCATCTGCTCCGGCCGAGATTGAGGCTCCGCCGATTCAGCCTGACGTGGAGAAGCTCGAGCAGCTCGATCTGGTCATCTCCAAGTATCAGGACAGGAACTTCGAATGGGCAGGTTTCCTGGTCACGCAGCTCATCGCCAAGTCGTCGCCGGGAGAATTGACCTACATGTCCGCCGAGGTACAGAAGCGGTTGAAGATGTCGCTGGCCGAACTGGCCGCCGATAGTCACTTCAAGTCCGCCGAGCCCGCTAAGCCGGGCGAGCGCATGCGTCTGCCTTATGTGACCCACTACGAAAGGCCTGCTTTGCTCAAGCTGCTGACCCGCGCTCATGAGGAGGCCCTTGGCCGGTCTATCGGTGGTGGCAAGAATGAGTTCAGATCCGGCGCTCCGCAAGCCCTTCCACCCGGGCAGCTAAAGACTCAAGCTGAGGACCCTC
>DAOOIV010000143.1 GCA_035384605.1 Phycisphaerae bacterium | reverse complement strand
ACCGTGGCCAGTTTCCCGTCATCCGTTCCACCCCGAACACCTCGCCCAACCTCCCAATCCCGCCCATGTCCTTGGCCGGAAGGACACAGACTTGGCAACAATCAGACAATAGGCCCCAAGATGAACGGGCGGGGTCGGGGAAGGTGTCAAGGCAAGGGAGCAACGCCCTGGCCGGGCTTGTCAGGCCTGCTCGTCCTTCGGCCGTGTTTTCCAGCGGCGGTGGATCCAGAGGTATTGCTCGGGCGCTTGGCGGACGAACCGCTCAATCGCACTGGTGTACTCCTGGGTGACCCAGTGGAGCTTATCAGCCTTGTCCGCCCATTCGTGAGGCTCGATGATCCGGTTGCAGCCGACCTCGTACTCAAACCTGTTGCTCAGTCGCCGAGCGTAGCCGACCAGAATCGGAACCTTGTACTCAATGGCCAGCAGGCCAATAGATTTGTAAGTTGACGCTTTCCGTCCGAAGAAGTCGACGAACTCGCCCTTGCGGCCGGCGTTCTGGTCGGCGATGAAGCCCAGCAGGCCGCCGCATTCGAGCACATCACCGGCCGATCGCGATGCCCCTTTCTTGTACAGCAAGTGCAAGCCGCGCTTGGCCCGGATGCCCAAGATGAACTCATTCAGCCAGGGATTGTCCAACGGCCGCATGACCGCCGTCAGCGGAAACCCTAACGCGGCCAAGGCAAAACCCACCAGTTCCCAGCTCCCATAGTGGCCGGTGACCAAGATTGCCCCCTGCCCCCTGAGCAGCCGGTCAAGGGCTTTATCGATGCCGTTGAGGCGGATGTACCGGTGCCAGGTCAGTTCGTTGATCAGCCGCGGGGTGAACAGGCACTCCATGGCCATCATGGACATCTGCTCAAGCGAGTGGAACGCGATCCGGTCGATCTCCTTGGCAGACAACTGCGAGCCGTAGGCCAGCCGCAGGTGCTCCCTGGCCCGATTCAGGTGCCGCGGCATGATCCGGCACCAGATGGGAACCATGCGCCGGGCAGTGGCCAGATTCCAGTTCACGGGAAACATCTGGAATACCATCGCCGCGAGCCGCACGGCCGCGTAGATGAGCAACTCTGTCAGAATTCGGCGGTGCCGCATGCGGTGGCATTGTAACCCGGCACCGGCGTATTGGCGAAAGCCGGCACCGGCGGATGCTCGCCGTGGCCGGCGCCACCGTGTCCCCTGTGATGATCCTACATGAGCGACCGCAGCGCCAGCCATCCTGCGGCGATCAGCAGCGTGGCCAGCGTGACCGGTACGCCGGCGCGGGCGTGCTCGCGCCAACCGATGTGAACGCCCAGCCGCTCGGCCTGGTTCACCACGATGATATTGGCGATGCTGCCGGCGATGAACAGGTTGCCGGCCAGCGTGCTCGACAGGGCGAGCACTGACCCGGCCAGATGAGGATCACCGTGGGTCGAGGCGGCCGGGAGCAGGAGCATCGTCGCCGGTACGTTGGAGACGAGGTTCGACAAAACCGCCGTGATCCCGAACAACCAGCCCATGTTGCCAAGGTCCACGTGCATGGTGTTGAGTCGCTCAATGACCAAGGTCAGGGCCCCGGTCGACTCCAACGCCTCGTTGACAATGAACAGAGCAATAAACAGGACAAGCAACTCCCAGTCCACCAGGCCGAGCATTCGTCGGCTGTGCATCTTGCGGCTGGTCAGGATAATCCCCGCCGCGGCTAGCGCAAGCAGTTCGCGGGGGATCGGCGCCGCCAGAAAAGCAACGACAAGAGCAATCAGGATGACCACACCTTTGCCGGATTGCCACGGGTTGAATCGCGGCGCCTCCACGTGCTGCAACCGCACTTCGCCTTGCCATCGGCCGCGGGTCTGCCGGACCAGGATGGCCCATGCAGCGGCCAAACCCAACACCGCTGGAACGAGGCCGTCAAGCAGATAGCCGCCGAACGACATCCGCAGTTTCTGCCCGATGAGCATGTTCTGCGGATTGCCGATCAGCGTGGCCGCTGACCCGATGTTCGAGGCGCACGCCAATCCCAGCAGAAACGGCAGAGGGTTGAGCCGCCGTCGGGCACAGCTCTCGACCAGCAGCGGAGCGACGGCCAGGCAAACGATATCGTTGGCCAGCAGGGCCGACAGCAAACCGGAAATGGCAATGACGACAGCCAACAACGCCGGCGGTGAAATCCCGGCCGCAACCATGCGCCGAGTGATCGCCGTGTACATTCCGCCGAGACGAAACTGGGCGGATAACACCATCAACCCAAACAACAGGCCGATCGTCGGCACGTCAACGGCGCGCCACGCGTCCGTCAATTCGATCCGCTCACCGGCCAACAGGATGATCGCGCCAATGAGGGCGATGCCCGTCCGATCCATGGCCAGACCGGGAAACCGCCCGAGGATCATGCCAACATACACAAACCCAAAAACGAGAAGGATAGTCGTGTCCATGTCAGCGGTCTGCTGGCGCAGGAATCCTTTCCCGCCCCCGCTTTTCCGGCGAATCGTTCCGGCCTCGGACGCTGCGGTATGTTGATCTGGTCGCGTGCCCGTTGCTCGCCACGATCATCGCTCACCCGCCTGGAAATGGGGTAGGGCACCCCTTGTGGTTCTCTTTACCTCGCCTCAACGACAAACCGGTATCGCCCCGCGGCGACATCGAGCACGGCAACATCGTCCTGCAATTGGACGAACCGCACACCGGGTACGTGGGACTGCGGCGTCAGAACGGGGACTCCGCTCTCCGTGACCGAAAACCTCGTCATGCGAAGCAGCGGAACGTACACCTTCGCCGTGGTGTTGGCCGGAATGGTCACTTCTAAGGTCAACCCCTTGTCGGTCCGCTTCCACTCGCTGCGGATCTGGCCGTACATCGACGGGTACGTGGCCTTGGCCCACGTCAGGTCGCCCACAACGACCGGCCGGACGATGAAGCGCTTGAACCCCGGAACCTGCGGGTCGAGATTGATTCCCGCCGCCGCCTCATAAAACCACCTCGCAACAGTACCGAAGGCGAAGTGGTTGCGAGAGTTCATGTCCGGCCCCTGCTTGTCCGTATCCCACCGTTCCCAGATGGTCGTCGCCCCTTTGAGAATCATGTGACCCCAGGACGGGTAGCTGGTCTGCACGGCCAGTCGCCAGGCCAGGTCATTGTGCCCCGTTTCATGCAGCAGGGCCATCAGGTACGTCGTCCCCAGGAACCCGGTCGACAGATGATCGCCGCGGGCCATGATGTCCTTGATGATGTTGTTTAACACCGCCTGGGTCCGATCCGGCGGCGTTATGCCGAAATACAGCGGCAGAATGTTGCACGTCTGGGTACCCGTCAGGTAGTTGTTGGTCTGTTTGTTCAGGTGTTTGTCGTTGAAAGCCTTGGCGATGGCCTCCGCTTGGTCGTGGTATTTCCATGCATCGTCGGTCTTGCCGATCGCGGCGGCCATCTCTGACATCAGCTTGCTGCAGTAGAAGTAGTAGGCCGAGCCGATCCACTCGGTGGGTGACTTCTCGACCGGAACCCAGTCCCCATATCCGGCTCTCTCGTACAGACCATCCTTGCCGTGGGTCTTCATGTACTCGACCCACGCGGCCATGCCCTTGTAGTTTTCTTCGATGATTCGTGTGTCGCCGTAGAATCGCCAGACGGTGTAGGGGATGATCACAATGGCATCGCCCCAGCCTGGCTTGGCGGCGTCGGTCACCACTTTGGCGGGCGAGACATCGGTGGTCGCTCCGTCGGCTCCCTGTGAGTCGGTGATGTCGATCATCCACTTCGTGTAAAACGCACCCATGTGCCGCAGAAAGCACGAGGTATGGGCGAAGGCCTGTGCGTCACCCATCCAGCCGAGCCGCTCATCGCGCTGCGGGCAGTCCGTGGGCACGCTGTGGAGATTGGAGCGCAAGCCCCATTCTACGTTTTTCAGGATGCGGTTAATCAGCCAGTTCGAGCACCGGAAGCTGCCGGCCGGAGGCACGGCCGTGTGCAGGACGCGATGAGTCAGCGTGGCTTTTGTGGGTGGCTTGGGCAGGCCGGTTACCTCGCAGTAGCGGAAACCACGGTAAGTGAAGATCGGCTCCCAGACCTCCACCCCGCCGCCCTTGCAGATGTAGTAATCGGTGGCCTCCGCCGAACGGTAATTGTCGCGGTAAAGCCGCCCGTTCGGATCGAGTTCCTCGCCAAATCTCAGACGGATCTCGGCTCCCGGTTGGGCGCCTTCAACCTTGAGCCTCGCCACACCGGCCGCGTTTTGGCCGAAATCGAAGATGAACACGCCCTTCTGTGGCTCGCTGATCTGCATCGGCGGTATTTCTTCGGTGATCTGAATCGTCTCATCGCGTTGGGCAACCAGCATCGCCGACTTCTCTTCGAGAACGGCCGTCTTCCACCACTTGCCGGCGTCGAAACCGGGTGTGTCCCATCCGGGCTGTTCCAACCGGGCATCATAGGTCTCGCCGTGATAGTAGGTGTTGCGGCTGATCGGCGACATGTATGATTGCCACGTGGGATCGGTGACGACCGTCTCGCGGCTGCCGTCGGCATATTCGATGACGATCTGGCAGATCAGTCGCAGATCGCCCTGGGAGTACTGGTCCGACCCTTTCCATCCCAGTCCGCCGCTCCACCAGCCGTTGCCCAGCATCGCCCCGACGGCATTGGGGCCCGGTTTGAGCATCCCGGTTACGTCGTAGGTCTGGTACTGGACCCGCTTGAAGTAATGCGTCCAGCCGGGGGTGAACACGTCCGAACCGACCTTCCGGCCATTGAGTCGCAATTCGTAGATACCCAGCCCTGACACGTACGCCCGAGCCCGCGCGATCTGCCCCTTGACCGTGAATTCCTTCCGCATACACACCGCGTGGCGAGGCGGCGGAGCCTCGCCGATCTCCTTCCACGGCTCATCGCCGTACTTGGCCACGACAATGGTGCGCTCCCACGCCGCATCGTCGAAATCGGGCGAAGTCCAGTTGGGTTGTTCGGTTTGGGCCGTCTTGCACTGCGCATCGCTGCGGAGTTCCATCATCCTGCCGCTGTTGAGCGTGACCTGAGCGGCAAAAAGAAGACCGCATTGGCCCGGACCATTGTGGGCCTGTATCGCCATCACGTTCTTGCCCGCCCTGAGGTACTTCTCAAGTTCGTACACACGGGCCACTTGCCAACTGGAGCTGTTGCCCACCCGCTGGCCATTGACGAACAGGGTGAAATTGTCGTCGGCCGCGATCTTGATCCGCGCGCTCTTGACCGGGTCGGCTTCGTCCAGAATGAACGACTTGCGCACAAAAATGGTTCTGTCTTCCTCCACCGCCTTGGCATTCCAGATCCAGTCGCCCCATTTCAAGGCGGCGTCGACATCGGCAGGCCTCTGGCTGATAATCCACTTGGCCGACCAGTCCTCGGGTTTCAGCAAGGCCATTTCCCACCAGGCTGGGGGGGACCACTGCGAAGCTACGCCGTCGGCATCCCACGTTCGCACACGCCAATAGTACCGCTGCCCACTGACCGGCGGCTTGCCCGCGTAAACCACGTGCGTCGACTGACTGGATTTAACGACGCCGCTGCTCCAGACGAGCTTGCTCCGATCCACGTCCGTGATTCGGGACCGGCCGGCGAAGGACCGCTTGACAGCCGCATCCTTGCCGAGCACACCTGCGCCGGCCTCGACTTCGGTCGTGACTTCGCCCATATCCGGGGCCGTACTGACCTGAATCTCATACGCCGTCTGGATCGCCCCACGGCGAGTATCGTTCACCTCCCACGACAGGCGCGGGGTGGTGATGTCGATGCCCAGCGGGTTGACCAGGTACTCGCATCGCAGGTTGGTCGGCGCCCCAAGACCACCGCTTTCCGCCGGCCGGACCATCTGGCTGCAACCGGCCAAGGCGGTGAAGGCTATTGTGGCAGCGACGACGGTCACAACTCTTTCGGAGACGGTACGCAGTGCGAATTCACGGTTCATTGGCGTCCCTTTCTATCTGAGAGCATGTGTGAGCAGAGCGTAAGGCGTGGTCGAAGCCGCCAAAGGCGGCGGAGACCTGCCGATTCAAGCATGAATATATGGCAGGCCTCGTCCGCCGCCGCGGATTTGACCCTGCCCTACCACCCGGCCCTGCGGCTTCTCACAAAGGCTCTGTGGTCTGCGCAAAGGCCGAAACAAGAGCATCCAGAGGATACCCACGCACCGGAGTTTGGCAAGGGTGGCAAGGCGGGTGAAGCATAGTAGAATGTCGTCCGCTATCTTGTCAGGAGACGCCGCGATGCAAGACACACCCCCCGGCCCGCCGCGAAAACCTCGCTCCCTTCGAGGTGTACTGCCGGTGTTTCAGACCCCTTTCCACGAAGATGAGAGCATCGACCTGGTGACCCTGGAGCGGGAGATTGACTGGCTGTACGACTGCGGGGCCGACGGCATCGTCATGGCGATGGTCTCAGAGGTGTTGCGGCTGTCCACCGATGAGCGCGAGCTGTTGGCCGAACACGCATGTCGCCTCGGTGGCGAGCAGGGAGTGGTTATCATCAGCGTCGGAGCCGAGAGCACGTACATGGCCGAGCGCTACGCCCGACAGGCCGAATCCGTCGGCGCTGATGCCGTGATGGCGATCCCGCCGGTGTCGATCGCGCCGCTCGAGTCCGAGGTGCTTCGCTACTATGAGCGAATCATCGAAGCGGTGGAGGTTCCCGTGATCGTGCAGGACGCCAGCGGGTACGTCGGACGGCCGATGCCGGTGGAACTGCTGGCGAGAATACGAGCTGCTTTCGGCGATCGCGTGGCTTTCAAGCCGGAGGCGACGCCAATCGGTCCGCGCCTTTCCGCCCTGCGCGAGGCGACCGGCGAGACCGCGGCGGTCTTCGAGGGCAGCGGCGGAATCGCCCTCGTGGACAGCTTTCGCCGGGGAATCATCGGGACCATGCCGGGGGCGGACTTGATCGAGGGCATCGTCGCCTTGTGGCGGGCCCTGGAAGCCCGCGACGAGCGACGAATCTACCGCCTGTCACTGCCGATCTCAGCGCTGGTGGCAATGCAGTCAGGGCTGGACGGCTTCCTGGCCGTCGAGAAGTACCTGCTGGTCAAGCAGGGCGTCTTCGCCAACACCGTGGTCCGAGGTCCGGTGGCATTCCAGCTCGACGAGGAAACGCGGGAGGAAGTCGATCGTCTTTTCGACCAGATGATGGAGGCGGTCAGGGAGAATGAAGGATGAGGGCCGAAGGTTGAAGGATGAATCAAGCCGTCAGCTATCAGTCATCAGTTTTTGGGGCTGATCGCTGACAGCTTTCATCGTCTACCATGTGCGTTTCGAGCGGAGGACAAGTCTTTGAGCGCCAAAGAACGATTCGACCTCACAGGCAAGATTGCCCTGGTCACCGGCGGCAGCCGGGGCATCGGACGCGGCATCGCCATTGGCCTGGCCGAACATGGCGCGGATGTGGCCATCGTCTATCGCGCAGCCGAGGCCGAGGCCGCCGGCGCGGCGGAGGCGATCCGCAAGCTCGGTCGCCGGGCGTGGATCTACAGGCAGGATCTGGCTGAGACGGATAAGCTGGCTTGCTTGGCCGAGCGCGTGTGGAACGATTGCGGGCGGATCGACATCCTCGTCAACAACGCCGGCATGGCCTACCTGGAGCGATTCGAGGAAATCACGCCCGAGCACTGGCACCGGGTGCTTGCGGTCAATCTCGATGCGGTGTTCTTCCTCACGCAGGCCATCGCTCGAAGGATGATCGAGGCCGGAATCAAGGGGCGGATCATCAATCTCTCTTCGAAGAACGGCTTTGTGGCCGAGGCCGGTCTGGCTCACTACAACGCCTCGAAGGGAGGCGTGGAGCTGCTCACTCAGTCGCTGGCGATCGAGCTGGGGCCCTTCGGAATCACCGTCAACACGATAGCCCCTGGTATCATCGAGACGGAAATCGCCGGCGAATTCGAACTTGATCCCGCGTTCTTCGACTACTACAAGGAACACATACCGTTGCAACACCGCTTCGGAAGCGTCGAGGACTGCGTGGGCGCGGCGGTGTTCCTGGCCTCGCGGGCAGGCGCTTACATGACCGGGCAGCACCTGATCATCGACGGAGGTGTGCTTTGCGAGCAGGTGCCGCGGATGCAGTTCATGAGGGCAAGCAAGCTGCGCAGGAAATGAAATGCCATGAGTAGCAAACCGATCAGCGAGCCGGCCGATCAGGTGCCGCCCTCTGCGGCAGTTCATCTGGGCGTGGCCAGGCGACGAATTGACCCCCCCTCCGGCATCTACGCCCGCAACTGGGGGGCTGCCAGGCACGACACTGCCGAAGGCATTCACGGCTCGCTACTTGCGACGGTATTGGTGATCCGCGGCCAGGGCTCGCCCGATCCGCTGATTCTGGCCAGTCTGGATCTCGGCTGGTGGCAGCAGGCCGAGGATGAGTGGTTGGTTCGAGGGGCGCTCATCGAGTCGTTGTGCCTGCGTCCCGAGCGGGTCATGCTGTCGTGCATCCACACCCACGCCGGTGCCTCGCTGTGCAGCGGCGACGCCGACAAGCCCGGCGGGAACCTGATTCAACAGTATCTGCACCAACTCCGCGACAGCCTCATGGATGCGACACGAGAGGCCTTGGACCGCATGGCGCCCGGCACGCTTTCCTGGACGACCGGACGATGCGACCTGGCCGCCAACCGTGATCTTCCCGACCCCCTGCGAAATCGGATCCTCTGCGGCTACAACCCGGCGAAACCGGCCGACGACACTGTTCTGGTCGGGCGGGCCACGGACGAAAAAGGCCGTCTGCTGGCCACGATCGTCAATTACGCCTGCCATCCGACCACGCTGGCCTGGGACAATCGCCTGATCTCGGCCGATTACGTCGGACCGATGCGCGAGCTGGTCGAATCACACACTGAGCAGGCCCCCTGCCTGTTTCTCCAAGGGGCTTCGGGGGAATTGGCTCCTCGCGAGCAGTACACCGGCGACCTGGCCATCGCCGAATCGAACGGCCGAAGGCTGGGCTACGCGGTGCTGGCTGCGTTGGAGTCGATGCTGCCGCCACGGACGAAGCTTGCCTATGCGGGCGTCGTGGAATCGGGCGCCGCCCTGGCCACCTGGCGCCGCGAGCCCTTCGACCCGTCGAAAGTGGTGCTGGCCGAGCAGGTGGATGTCGAGTTGCCGCTCAAGCCGCTGCCAAGCGAAGAGGAACTGCGTCGCCAGTTGGCCGAGTGCTCCGACCGTGTCATGGCCGAGCGAATCCGCCGCAAGATGCGCGTGGTTCACATGGTCGGCTCCGGGCCGACCACCCAGATGCCCGCCTGGATCTGGCGGATCGGCGACGCGATTCTCGTGGGCCAGCCGAACGAGGCCTGCTCGGCGTTTCAGACCGAGCTGCGCCGAATGTTCCCCCGGAAAGCGGTAGTGGTCATGAACCTCGTCAACGGCTGCTGCGGCTACCTGAGCCCACCGGAGCTTCACGACCTGGACATATACCAGGTTTGGCAAAGCCCCTTCGACCGCCAGGCCCTGCCGTGCCTGATCGAAACCTGTCGGGAGCGGATTAGTTCGATGTTACCGTGCGCATGAGGTGTGTGTAGGGGGGTAAGGTAGAGGCCAGCAGCAATGGTAAATACTGGCGCTTGCCAGGAGCCGTTAGCTCGGGCCGAAGGCCTGGTACGTTAGGATGTCGTCCCGATCGTCCGCGAACCACAAACCGGGAGCCAACATGATTGCTGAGACCTCAATGAAAGGCCTGGAGTCGTTTCAGCTTGGCCGCTGGGATTACCTCGCCTTCATCGCTTACTTCGTGGTCTTGTCCATGATCGGCTACTGGGCCGGGCGGCGGAAGAAGTCCAGGTCGGACGACTACTTCCTGGCCGGCCGCAGCCTGCCGTGGTACGTCGTCGGCAGCTCGTTCATCGCCTCGAACATCAGCTCCGAGCACTTCATCGGCATGGTGGGTGCGGCGTTCATGCTCGGCATCTGCGCGGCCTTGTTCGAGTGGGGCAACATCCTGTCATTCAGCATTCTCATCTGGTTCTTCATCCCGTTCTTGCTGGCCTCCAAGGTGTTCACCGCTCCCGAGTTCATGGAGCGACGATTCAACCCGACTCTGCGGAATGCGTTCGCCATCGCTACGGTGATCACCAACGTTCTGGCGTTCCTGGCAGGCGTACTGTACGGCGGAGGCGTTGCCATTCAGAAGCTGTTCGGTTGGGACCTGTGGTTTGCGGTCACGATCCTGGCGATCGCGGCCGGCGCCTGGGCGATCTACGGCGGCCTGAGCTCCGCCGCCTGGGCCGACGTGTTCACGGTCATTGTCATGGTGGCTGGCGGCATGACGGTGACGATCCTCGGCCTGCAGAGCCTTTCACCCAATCATTCGGTCATCGATGGCTTCAAGACCGTCATCGAGCGGAACCAGGCAACCGAGGGCATCTGGGCAGAGGCCGTCGCCCAAAACGTCCAGAACATCGTTCCGGGCGAGGAGACCTACAACCGCCTGTCGGTGATTCAACCGGCAACCCACAAGCTCATCCCCTGGTCCAGCCTGATCCTCATCACCTTCACCGTCAGCATCTGGTACAACGTCATCAACCAGTTCATGATCCAGCGCGTACTCGGCGCCAAGAGTATGTACCATGCCCGGATGGGGATTGTCTTTGCCGGCTACATGAAAATCCTGCTTCCGGTCATCGTGGTGTTGCCCGGGTTGATCCTGTTCGCCAAAAACCCCGAGATCCTCAAGCTGCCATGGGACCAGATCGGGCCCGAGGCCGACAAGGGCTACGTCCACATGCTCCAGGAATTCGTTCCTTTGGGCATCCGCGGACTTTTCCTGGCCGCGTTGTTCGGAGCTATCCAATCCACGGTCCAGGCGGTGCTCAATTCGACCGCTACCATCTTCACCCTGGATATCTACAAGCCGATGCTTCGCCCGACGGCCTCCGAAAAGAACCTCGTCTGGACCGGCCGTATCGCGGCGATCGCGTTCCTGGGATTGGCAATTCTGCTGGCTCTGTTGATCGCCCGACTGGGTGGAGGTCTCTTCAACTACGTGCAGACGCTTTACGCATTCTTTGCCCCGCCGTTCGGCGCGATTTTCCTGCTGGGCATTCTGTTCAGGCGCATCAACGGACAGGGGGCCTCGGCCGGCGTGCTGCTCGGCTTCCTGACCGCCATCGCCATCAAGCTCGCACTGTACAAGCAGTGGATTCACGACCCCGTCGCCGCGTGGCTCTCACCTTTCGGCAACCAGGCGGTGGTGACCTGGCTGGTTGCCATCGTCGCGTGCGTGATCGTCAGCCTGCTGACTCCCGCCCCGCGTCCCGAGCAGGTCACCGACGAACTGACCTTCAACTGGCGAAAACTGAACATCTTCGCCGACCTTGGCCGGCATTGGTATACGCACGTGCTCCTCTGGTGGGCGCTCTTTGTCCTGATCGTCGGCGGCCTGATGCTGCTGTTCTCGGGGATCTGGTTCTGACCCAGAACGCTATCGTGGTCGGCGTCGCGACGACGTCTCCAACTAAACGCCGGATGTCGCCGAAGCCAGGAACCACGCTGCGGCCGGGTGAGCTGTTGCCCCTGCACACGGTTCTTTGCTCTTGGGTACCCTTCCAGTGAATCCCGTCTTGTTTCTCATCCCCGCGACTTGACAAGATAGCCCAAGTTGCCGGGTGCCATGCCCACGGCTTTGCGTGGGCATGCGGGGGGTAGGGCCGACGC
>DAOOIV010000142.1 GCA_035384605.1 Phycisphaerae bacterium | reverse complement strand
TCACCGCATCATCAAACCGGCCGATTTACAGCATGTTCAGACCGGCGCCGACAGGGAGGTTGGGTTGGCGGATTTCTTTGTGGACATTGGCGGCTCCTTCGTTTCACAAGTTGTCAGATATTAGCTGTCAGCCATTCCTTCGGTGGGCGGAGTTCGCCCACTGCGAGATGAACACGCGGGGTGTTCCGGACAGGCGGATCGGAGCGGAGCAGACGTCCCAGGGGCTTGCGTCCCTGGCTACATACCCGTGCCCCTCCGGGGCATCGGGCGATTTCGGGTTTGGGCCCAGGGACATGGGTCCGGCTTGCGGCGGGTCGACGCGAGCGGCAAGACGTTCGTCCTCCACAGAGTGTTGTTGCGGTTCACAAGAGTCGCAGGGGCCAGCCGCTCAGTCGTCAAACCGGTGCGAGTAAACGCGGGCGTATTTCTTGCGGCGCTGGTAGGCGCGGGCCAAGTCGAGGAAGATTTCGAGGTCACGGTCGAGGTTGGTCTGGGTTCCGTCGAAGTAGAAGACGCGGATGGGCATGCCGTCGCAGTCGCGGCTCACCGCCGGATAGACCGCCTCGCAGATGATGCCGTTCATGCAGGTGAACGGGCTGATGTCGATGACACCATCGGCACCCTTGCGGTGCAGGTAGACGGTTTTTCCCGTGCTTAGCACCATCTCGCCGATGCAACCTTGGGGGGGCAAGTAGCGTTCGCCGGCCTGCAAGACCTCGCGGATATCATGCGGCTCTTCCAAACCTCTAAAATCCTCCTGTAGCGGGGCGAGCAGGATGTGCTCGTAGTGCTGCTGGACCTTCGATTTGGCCCACTGTTTGAACAGCTCCAGATTCAGACGTCCGTTGGAACGGACGATTCTGTCTCTGACGTACCAGTCGACGTACCAGATCCACTCGGCGATATCGGAGATCCAGCACTCGCCGCCCAGTTTCTCGACGCGGCGCGCCAGGTCGTCGTTGCTGAAGGTATTGTGGCGGCAGAAGATCTCTCCGACGATGCCGATCAGCGGCCTGCCCTTTTCGTATCGCGCGGGGATCGAACGAAAACGGTCGCGCACCTGCGTGACGACCTGCGTCAACTCAACCAGACGATGTTTGGGCTTGAGGTCCGGCTTTGACAGGACCCGGCCGAACCGATCAACCGCGTCGCGGAAGGCTTCGTCGCTGTCGCCGGCACGGAGTTCATAAGGTCGTGTCTTGAACAGCAACTTCTGGGCGATGTCGCCGCACACGACGCCCATCCAGGCGTTGCGAATGAATTGCCCGGCGCCTTGGCCGATATCGCTGTAGCCATTGGCGCTGGTCGGGGAGAAGACCATCGTTTCGCCGTATCCGAGTTCTTCGAGCTGCTTGCGCAGATAGGGGCCGTACTGCCCAAAACGGCAGGGGCCGTGGGCAGTCGGCATCATGAACGCCGTTTTGGCGGGCTCGAAGTCCGGACGACGGCAGATTCGGAGGAAGTCCCCGAGAGTGATTCTGTGGGGCAGACACTCCTCGCCGCTGCTGTAGAGACCGCCAAGCTCTAGGGTCTGGGGATCGGAGTCCGGAGTGGGGACCGCTTCGATCCCGATGGAACGGAAACAAGCGGCCAGGAGTCGGGCACCGGCGTAGGCCATTTGTGGGAGATAGAGGGTCCGTCCTTGGAGGCTCTTTCCGTCGGCTCGTGCTGCTGCTTTCGCCACCATCGCAGAATCCCTTTGCTGTCCAGATACGCCTCGCAGCGGGTCATCATGCCGGCGTCGTTGGAGTGTCCGTCGAACTGCAGCGTCAGGAACGGCTTTCCGCCCGACGCCGACCGGACAAACCCTTTGACGAAGGAATCCGGCCCGCATTTGAAGTTGGTCACGTAGATGATGTGGAGGTTCGGGTGCCGGCTGACGATCCTTGCCGCGGCGAGGATCTTGCGACCGTATTCCCAGTACATGTTGTCGTTGATGTCGCGAACATCGACGTCGGACACCGGCAGGGCATCAATCGGGATGACGTTGACGCCATAATTGTCCCGGAGCTTGCGGGCAACCGCCAGGCTGACGCCCGGATCGTGGATGTTGTAAGGCCGGCCGACGAGCACCATGCCGGTCTCGCCGGATCGCGTGAGTGTTTCGAGGGCCGTCCTTCCGGCCTCCAGGTAGCGGTCGCGAAACTGTCGCAAGGCATTGATGCCCGCCTCATAAGCCCGCTGAGCCACGCGACGCCGGGCTCCCAGGCGCACAGCGACGTCAAGCAGTACCTCGCGCAGATTGGTCGTGTCCGAGCGCAATCGAATCGTCGGGCACAGGATCCGATCCTGCCACGCCGCAAACGCCGGCGACTGGCGCACGACGAAGGGGAGGGTCTGGCCCCAGGGGCAGACGTGGCTTTCGTTATCCAGGAACTTCGTTTCGGCCGAGATGATGTTCGGCAGCCAGATGAAATCCACCTTTCCGGCGACCAGGTCGGCCACGTGGCCGTGGGCGACGATGATCGGGAAGCAAGGTTCTGCGACAATCGCATCGGTGCCCGCCTTCACGGTGATCTTGTTCGTCGGCTCGGACGTAACGACCTTGAAGCCGCAATCACGGAAGAAGCGCCGCCACAACGGCAGCAGATCGAAGGTGTACATCGCCAGCGGAACGCCGATGGTCAGGGTTGCGTGGGGAGGATCGCCGTTATCGTCCGCATGGAGCAGATCGTGCCGCACGGCGAGGAGGTCGGGAATGACGGGCTTGCGATCGGTCTTGGCCCGCTTGCGATAGCGGTCGGAGCACTTGTCGCCCCAGTAGGTCTTTTCGCCCTCGACGTTGAATTCCTGCACGGCGCAGTGGTTGCCACAACCCTTGCAGGTGAATTCTCGCAACGTGTAAGTGACGCGGTTCATATCAAAGCCGCGGAATCGAGTGCCGTTGCCGGCGGCCTGAGTTTTCTCCTTGGCCAGCAAGGCCGCCCCGATCGCACCCAAGACCGCGTTGTGCGGGGGTACGATGATCTCCTTGCCGGTCACGGCGCTGAAGGCCGCCGCGACGGCATCGTTGTAGGCCGTTCCGCCCTGGAAGAAGATGCAATCGCCGATTTTTCGTCCGCGGACCACTCGGTTGATGTAGTTGTATACCACCGAATAGGCCAGGCCGGCGATGATATCTTCGCGTTTGGCTCCGCGGTGCATGCAGGTATTCACGTCCCGCTCCATGAAGACGGTGCACCGCTCACCCAGCTTGATTGGCGACTTGGATTGCAGGGCCAGTTGGCCGAATTCTCCTTTGATCGAGACGTCGAGTTCCTCGGCCCGCTCTTCGAGGAAGCTGCCCGTGCCGGCGGCGCAGGCTTCGTTCATGGTGAAGTCGACGACCACCGACTCGGCCGAGTCACCGGCCTCGGGCTGAAGGCTGATGAACTTGCTGTCCTGTCCGCCGATCTCGAAGATCGTATCAGGCCGTTTGCCGATGAGCCGGTCTCCGATGAAGGCAGCGCCGGTCTTGTGGCAAGTGATCTCGTCATGAATGGCGTCCGCGCCCACGAGCTCGCCGATCAACTCGCGGCCGCTACCGGTGGAACCGACGCCGCAAACACGGACGCGGTCGCCGACGGCGTCGCGCAACTCGCGAAGGCACCGGGTTACGACCTCGATTGGTCGCCCTTCGGTCCGAGTGAAAATGTGGTGGATCACTTCGCCCTGGGCATCGATCAGGACGAGTTTCGTTCCCACGGAGCCGATATCGAGGCCTAAATACGCGTCGATGACTTGGCCGTTTTCCGGGAACTCATACGGCCTGACGCGTTCCCGCAGGAGTTGCACCTTATCAAGCGTCAGCCGCGGCAGTCTGGGAAGGCCATCCTGCCCCGCGGGCTCGGCGGTGATGACTTCGGAGAGTCGTCCGCCGAGGGCCACGCGGTCCGCGATCGAGGCTTCGCCGGCAAGGATGGCCGCACCGATGGCGCCGATGGACTCGGCGGCCGGTGGCACAAACAGGTCGCCGTCTTTCAGGCCGAACACCTCGGCCAATTCGTGGACCACAGCGGTGTTTGCTGAGACGCCGCCGATGAGGGCCACGGGGCGTTCAGGCGTCCTGCCTTTGACGACTGCGGACTTGTAGTTCATGGCCACAGCCTTGCAGAGGCCCTTGAGTACCTCGGGCGGAGCGAAGCCCTTCTGCTGGGCGTGGATCATGTCGCTCTTGGCAAAAACGCTGCACCGGCCGGCGATCTGGGCGGTTCGTCGGGCATCCTGGACCACCGTGCCGATATCTTCGACCTCGTATTGAAGCCGCGACGCCTGCTGATCCAGGAAGGCACCGGTTCCCGCGGCACAGTCGCCATTCATGCCATAGTCAGCGATGCCCAATCGGCCGTCGGCCGGATCCGGCACGAGTCGGATGTATTTGCTGGTTTCTCCGCCCATCTCGAAGACGGTGCGAACGTGCGGGTGGAGCAGATCGACGGCCCGGGCGATGGCCTGGAATTCGTTGAAACGCGGGACCCCGAGCGCGGCGGCGACCAAGCCGCTTCCCGAACCGGTCAGGGCTACCGCTTCGATGCGGTCGGCACCGAGTTTGTCGAGCAGCTCTCGCAGTACCTGCCGCACAGCCTCCAAAGGCCGTCCGCGGGTGCGCCGATACGGGGCGACCAGTACCGTGCGGGCGGCGGGCACCTGTAACCGGCGAAAGCCTCCGACTCCGTCGCCGAGGGCGGCCATGGCGGATTCCGCCTGATCGCTCGGTAAGAGAATCGCGGCCTTTACGCTCACCGCGCCGACATCGATGCCCAATTTCGCGCTCATGCAGTCCCAGCCTTGCTCACCGCCGCGCCACACGACGACACTTGGCACGTTCAGACAAGCGAAAATAGTAAACACTAACAAAGCGGTTGTCAAGCCCTTGCCGGCCACACGTGAGTGGGCACAGGGCGGCGCGAGACGGCATTGCGTCTGGGGGCCAAGTCCGCAGATACCGCTCGTATGAAACACGGAACCCCAAAACCTTGACCTCAGCGTGTTTTACGTTCACGGGAGAGAACGATTTGGGACTGATGGGTGTGCCTGTCGCCTCGAGCTGATTTATGAAGCAGCCCCGGTTGTGCTGCGGGGGCGACGCCGTCCCTTGTTCAGAGCAGGTGCCTGGCCGGGGCGTTGTCTTGCCGGGATCTTGCGTGTTGGGGCCATGGCGACGAAACAAGGCTGACGAGGGCGTCGTCCCTATTTTGGAACCCGCGGTGCCTGCTTGCTCTGCTTCCTTGCTGCCTCGCCGCCTTGCGGCCACACTGCCCTTCTGTCTCGCTCCCTTGCCACGTTGCTGCCTCGTGATCCCTGTCTGCGAGCCCCTTCGGTTTTCCGCGGGCCAGAGCGGTTGGGCAGAAGGTAGGAGACCCAAAGAGAATGACTGCCTCGGTGAGGGGGAGAGAATGACCCCCTCCGGCTCCCCCTCGGCGAGGGGGAGAGGCGCAGGGGATGCGCGCGAAGGGGGCGGGGGAACGGCACGTTGGACCGGCCGTCTCCGGATGGCACGATCAGGCGGGCTTGGTGGCACGTTTGGGCGGTTCCGGATAGATTCTTGGCCCCAAAGCGGAGACCTCGGACCATGGGAGTATGACCGGGTGAGCATAAGGCATATCATTCGTGGGGTGCTTTTCGACCTCGACGGTGTCGTGGTTTTTACGGACAAGTATCACTACTTGGCCTGGAAGCGCCTGGCCGATGAGCAGGGTTGGCAGTTTGATGAGGAGCTGAACCACCAGCTTCGCGGCATTCCGCGGATGCCCGCCCTGCAGATCATCCTTGATCACAACCACGTGGTGATCGACGATGCGGAAAAGGAATCGCTGGCCGCCCGTAAGAACGGCTACTACAAGCAGATGATCGAATCGATCAACGACGGCGATCTGTACCCGGGCGTGGTGCCGTTCATCGAGAAGCTTCGTGCGCGAGGTATCAAGACGGGGCTGTGTTCGTCGAGCAAGAACGCTGGAGCGGTTCTGGAGAAGCTGGGTCTGAGGCGCTTGTTCGACGCCGTGGTGACGGGTTACGACTTCAGCAGGGCGAAGCCCGATCCGGAGATTTTCCTACTGGGCGCCGAGCGTCTGGGGGTTCCGCCGTTTCACTGCCTGGTGTTTGAGGACGCCTTTTCCGGGATCGAGGCTGCCTTGGCCGCCCGGATGAAAGCCGTGGGGGTCGGCTCGAAGGACATTCTGACCAACGCGCCTGAGGTGATCAGCCGCTATGACGAAATCGATATCGACGCCTTGCTGGATGCCGGCCGTCCCTCGCGGCTGCCGGTCGAGCCTTGGACCATTGCTGAGACGCGGATCAACCGGAACCGGGCGCAGTATTGGGAGAGCCTGCTGGCGCTGACCAACGGGTTCATGGGTTTGCGCGGCACATACGAGGAGGATGATCCGGTCCTGGCCGAGTTCGCCTACCCGGGCATGTTCCTCAACGGCATTTATGATTACGAGCCGTATCATCACGTGGTCAGCTTTCCCGGCTATCCGCAGCGTCGGCACGTGATGCTGAACATCTGCGATTGGCGGGTCATCAACCTCATCGTCGACGGCGAGCGTTTCAGCATGTTCAGCGGCAAGCTCAGCGATTACCGCCGGGAACTGGACATGCGGCGGGGCATTGTGACGCGCGGCTTTGTCTGGGAAAGCCCGTCGGGCAAGCGTGTTCGCGTACGCACGACCAGGCTGGTAAGCATGGCTCGACGGCACAGCGCGGTGATTCGATATGAGGTCGCGTCGCTGAACTTCGAGGGGCCGATCGTTCTTGAGAGCATTGTCCGTGGCAAGGCTCGCAGCGGCGAGCTGAAGAATGATTGCATCGAGATTATCGAGCAAGGCAGCGCCGGCGAGGCGCGTTACTTCGTGAGCCGGCCCAAGACGGCCGATTCGCGCGTGGCCATGGCGTTCGTTCACCGCCTGGAGGGCGCCGGCCGTTCGAGCCAATCGGCGATGGAGGAGTGCAACGGGCAATTCATCGAGCGGTTCACCGTCCAGGCGGCGAAGAATTCGATCATCACACTGGACAAGTTCGCCTGTTTTCACACCAGCATCGAGACACCGCTGTGGGACCTGCTTCCGACGGCGGTTTCGGGCGTGATTCGCGACGTCAACGACGGCTTTGAGACGCTGTTGCGTGAGCAAACGGATTTCTGGTCGCGGTACTGGGAGGTGGCGGACGTCCAGATTGACGGCAACGCGGCCGATCAGCAAGCGGTGCGGTTTGCCATCTATCACCTGCGGCAGAGCAACCCGGAAGACGATCATCGCAGCATCAGCGCCTGCGGCATGACCGGCGACCATTACTGGGGTCACGTGTTCTGGGATACCGAGATGTACATGTTGCCCCATTTCATATACACGCAGCCCGAGACGGTTCGGCCGCTGCTCATGTACCGTTACCATCTGTTGGATCAAGCCCGCCGGCGTGCGCGGGAGATGGGGGGGGTCGGGGCGCTTTATGCCTGGAACTCGATCTCGGGCGAGGAATGCGGCGTCGTCTATGAGGCGTCCACCGCCGAGTATCACCTGGTCAGCGACATCGCCCACGCGATCTGGCGGTACGTCTCGGCCACCGGCGACACGGAATTCCTCTGTCACTTCGGCGCGGAGATCGTTTTCGAGACTGCCCGCTTTCTAGCCGACCGGGGCAAGTTCATCCCGCTGCGCGACAACAAGTTCTGCATCAACGTGGTGTGCGGTCCGGACGAGTACGGCTGCGGGATCAACAACAACTGCTATACGAACATGCTCGCTCAATGGCATTTTCGTTACGCCTGCCGGGTTTATGACGAGATGGAGCGCTGCAGGCCCGCCGAGTTTGAGCGATTGGTCGCCCGGATCGGCCTGACGCCCGGGGAGCGCCGACTCTGGCAACGGGCCGCCGATAAGATGTACATCCCGTACTCTGAGGAACTCGGCATCCATGCGCAGGACGACAGCTTCCTGTACCTGGATCCGGTGGACATGAGCAAGCTGCCGCTGTTCACCGACCTGCGGAACCACACGCACCCGCTGAACCTGTGGCGGATGCAGGTTGCCAAGCAGGCCGACGTGGTTCTGCTGATGTTTGTTCTCGGCGATCGGTTCGCGATCGAGCAGAAGAGGGCCAACTACGATTATTACGAGCCTCGGACGAACCATGGCTCGTCGCTTTCGTCCTCGATTCACAGCATCGTGGCCTCGGAGATCGGGCGATCGGAGGACGCGTATAACTACTTTCGCCACAGTGCATTGATGGACATCAACGACTTCAAGGACAACACTTCCGGCGGCGTCCACTCGGCGTGCCTGGGCGGAACGTGGATGGCGGTGGTCAACGGGTTTGCGGGCATGCGGGACTATGAAGGCGGCTTGCAGTTCAATCCGCGACTGCCCGCGGCGTGGGAGTCCTTCCGGTTCAAGGTGCGCTACCGTGGTCGGCTGATCGGGGTGGACGTTGGCCGTGACGGAGCCACCTATCGCCTCCTGGAAGGAGAAGACGTTGAGTTCGCCGTCGGAGGTCAGACCATCCGGTTATCGCCGCAGAATCCTCTCGCCCTATCGCAGGTTCGTTAGGGGACGGACCCCAGGCCCAATAACGTGAACGACCGGGCCGGCAAGGCACCCAGCGGCCCGATATCCGCCGGGACACTCGTGTTAGTGAAGCAGCGAGCCCGTGATGCCGACGGAGTCAAAGGGACTCCGGGCACCTCCACGCGCAGCGGCTGCCGTCCCGGCGGTCCGGCATGATCGTCGCCCGGGAAAGAAGAAAGGAACCACTCGATGAAGGCTTTGCGCACGCATCTTATCATTCTGGTGCCGCTGGTCGGGCTGACGCCGGGCTGCTCGCCCGATTCCGGGGGAACCGGCATTCTGGACGGGCTCTTCAATCTCGGCAAGAACGGCCACCAGATTGACCCGCTGCTGGAAGCGACCGCCGGAGCCTCGGCGGTGGCCAAGGGCGACTTCAACAATGACGGCCTCATGGACCTGGTCTCGGTGTCGTCCGAGAACCAGCCTGTTCAGCTTCATTTGTTGAACAGCCAGGGAGCCTTCGACCTGTTGTCGATCGCCGGCGGCGGCCCGCTGGCGATCATGAATGACGTTGACGTGGCGGACTTCAACCGGGACGGGAAGCTTGATATTGCCGTCCTGGTCAAGGACACGGGTTTTGTACCACCCAAGGACGTAGATATGCCCTCCGCAGTCATTCTACTCATTCAGGGCGCTGACCCGCTCAATCCATCCAATTGGATCTGGGTCGCGCCACCCTTGGGCTGCCACGTTAACCCGCAGAACCCGGAATGCGGGATGTTTTTGAGCTCCGACCAGACGGGCCCGACGGACCTGGAAATCGGAGACTTCAATAACGACGGTTTGCCGGACTTCGTCATTGCGGCGAACGGGCCCAAACCGAAGGGCGCCGATGCGCAGGCTCCCCACACCTTTGTGCTCGTGTATCTCAATCCTGGAATCAACAGTGCGGCCAATCCGGCCGCATGGAATCCCCTGGTGGCCGACAGCGACGTACTGACTTACTCCGACCTGGCGGTCGCCGACATGGACAACGACGGAGATATGGATATCGTGGCGGCGGTGCCGGAAGCGAAGACATGGAACCTCCACTGGCTCCGAAATGAGAACAACGGAACCACCTGGACATCGGTGCTGATCGGCGAGCAGACAGGCGGCGCAGACTACATTGACGTCGGCGACATCAACGAAGACGGCTCGCCCGATGTGGTGGTGGCCGGCAGCGCCTACTCGCTGATCCAATGGTTCCGCAGTCCCGGACCGGCCAATCTCGCTCCGAGCGCGCCGCAGGTGCCGTGGTACGTGTACAACATCGGTCTGATCAGCGACATCGAGGTCGACGGGCAGTCGCAGACCATCGAATTCAATCAGCTCCGCGTACTCGACCTGGACAGCGACGGAGAGGTTGAGGTCTTCGTAACCGGCGACGGCTATGCCTATGAGTTCCAGCGGACCGCCAACCTCTTCAATCCGTGGACAGGCACTGCGCTCTTCAAGGCCGATCCTGAGGGCGTGTTGGGCCGGTGTGCGTTTCATGACTACACGGGAAACGGCTGGTTGGACATCCTTGTGCCGGTCGACCGCGACGGATTAACCCTGGACGGCGTCTATCTGTTTGCTCGCTGAAGCGCCTGCGGCGGGCGGAGCATGCGGCAGGGCTGAAGTATGGCGCCGTGGCCGACACTGTCGGGTCACTTGCCGGCCTCAACCGAATCCTGGCGCTCGTAGGTTCAGGGTTCTGCGGGCAGATCTGGTACCCGATTTTCCAATCCGGCACCGAGCCCTATTCGGGGGCGAATCACGAACCGAAAACAGCGTGCAGTTGAGGTCCGCAGAATCCGCGGTCATCGTTGAGTACAACCGCGCCTGCCGGCGGGCGGGCCAAAGGAAGAAGGCCTGTGCATTGTGCATGCACAGGCCTGTCCCCAATCAACCGGAACCACCGGCCTGAGGTATCGTGAGAATGCGGAGCTTTCGGCCCGTTCCGCTGTTGCGGGCAGGAGTCGACGGCCGACCTGCCTGACCTGCGGATTCGCAGGTTATGCCAGCATCAGCCGGACCATCTGGACCGCTTCGTGCATTACCGTGGGCAACGAACCGCCACCGGTGCCCGTGCCGCTGCCGTCGTTGACCACGTCAGCTCTGAGCAGATCCATCAAACCTGGGATAGCCGCCTGCAGAGCGGCCTCCAGGGCGTCGACCATAACGCCGCCGACCTCTCCCTCGCAGCCGATGACCGACAACACCATTCCGCCGGTCGCGAGGCATGCGAGCGTCCGCAACAGAGAATGCTTTTTCTTTTCCAGTCCGAGTCGCATGTCCGTCCTTTCCCAGTGTATCCCCTTGAACAATGCCTCCAGGCGTGGCTTCTCTGCCGGGGGCGACACGCGGGCTGGGCACCCCGGTGATGCCCGCTCAATAGCGATATCGGCTCGAAGAGGCTGCGGGGTGAGAAAGGGGTGTTTGCGGCTCGAGACGCAAGGAGCGAGATCGTTTTGGACTTTCTCGGACCGGACCAAGGCAAACACCCGAAGGGCGGTGAAGGCCCGCTGGGAACGGACGATCCGAAAGGTTATGACCCGTGCCCCGGCTCGAACGGAGGCAAGCGGGCGGGAATCGCGCCGGGAGGGACTCGAACCCCCGACCGCGGGATTAGAAATCCCGTGCTCTATCCGACTGAGCTACCGGCGCACGTCTCAGAACACAAGGTACCGCAAAGCATATCGGAGCGTCCAGCCCAGTCTCGGTCCCGCCCAAGGCAATCGTATCCAGATTCCCTGGCATAGGACCCGGGTTAGCCCCTTGCGTCGCGACTGGTGCGCATTTTGCGCGCATGTTTCTTGATCGCAGAGCACTTGTGTTGCGGCCCGCAAAAGGCGGTCCGGGTTAGGTAATCCTCCCGCAGGCCGGCCCGGGGGCGTTTGCTTTTGAGGCTGCCCTTGAAGGTTTCTCGCGGCGAAGCAGGTTCAGGCTCAGTCGGCGGATTCGGGAGAAGTTCTCCGCCGAGTGGTCGATGCGGTTTCGCAGGAAGGTCACGTCCGGTGACCAGTGCGGTTTGTTCTCGATCCCCCAGTGGCTGCGAGCGTATTGGAGCACGGTCTGGGCGCTTTGGCCGGCCAGATCGCTGATGTCATGGTGGGGTTCGGCGGTGTGGGGAGCCGGAATATCGACTCTGCGAGGTTGCTTCGCTGCGCAGCACCCGTGACCAATGAATGGCGACGGCGGAAAGGATTCCGCAGCGGGTACGGCCCGGAAAGGATTCGGGGCCGAGCGAGCGAGAATGTGGCCCGGAAAGGATTCCGGGCCGAGCGA
>DAOOIV010000141.1 GCA_035384605.1 Phycisphaerae bacterium | reverse complement strand
GGCGGCAGCAAGGTGAAGCTCAAGGCGTGGAACCAGCGCAAGGGCAAGAGCATGGGCTACGAGGCCCCGGAGGGCAAGCCCGTCCCGCTGATCGACCGCATTCACCGCGTGATGCACCTGTGGAAGGAAGGCGACGTCCAGAAGGTGGACGAGTACCTCGACCAGCACGCCCTGCGGCGGAACGAGCTGTTCAAACGCGTGGTGCAGTCGCTGATCGAACTGTCCAGCAACAGCGAGCGGTCGCTGCTGGAGAGCATCAGCAACCATATCGGCGCGAAGGGCGCGGTCAGGGACAAAGGGCCGACGCTTTTCGCGGATGGGCCAGTAGATGAGGAGTCGTAAATGAGTACGGACGGGTACGACATCACGCCGGACAAGCGGCCGATCATCGGTCTGGTACAGCAGGCCTACGAAGGCAAGGCCTGCCTCCCGAACTTCCAGCGAGACTTCGTCTGGCCTCGCGAGGGGGTGGCGGATCTTCTGCGGTCCGTCCTGCGGGGCTATTACATCGGGGCTCTCCTGCTGCTGCGGTCGGATCCGCAGGAGCCGCCTTTTGCTCCAGTGTTCCTCCGCGGCGCCAAGCCGGCGCACCGTGACCCCCGACCGGAACTGCTGATTCTCGATGGCCAGCAGCGGCTGACAGCATTGCTGTATGCCCTTACGGCGCCACAATTACCCCTCAAGGACTCATCCCGGCCACGGCGTTTCTTCACCGATCTCCAGCTCCTGCTGGAAGAGCCGGACAACGACGGCATCGTGTTCGATGTTGCCGAGAACGAGCTCAACGGCCTGGAGCACGAAGAAGAGCAATACCGCCGCCGCATATTGCCCTGCACCACGATGTTCCGTCTCGACGATTTCATGACTTGGCGGGACGGTCTGGACGACTGGCTTCGCGAGCAAGAGCCGGAGAACCACAAACGCTTCCGCGAGGAGTGGCGAACGCCGTGGACGAAGGCGGTCGGGGCCTTCCAGAACTTCCTGGTCCCGCTGGTCGAACTGCCGCAGGTTCGCGATTCCGACACCTTTGCGATCGGCCGCGTGTGCGCCATCTTCGAGAAGCTCAATTCCACGGGGGTTGACCTGTCGGTGTATGACTTGTTGACCGCCCGCCTCTATCGGCACCGCATCCGGCTGCATCAGTTGTGGAAGGAGACCTGCCAGCAACACAAGCGGATCGCCGCATGGTCGGGTGGAAAGGCGGACACGAACAAGCTCGGCGTCCTGGTGCTTCGCACCCTTGCACTGCTTCGCGGGCTCGAGCCGAAGCCCCGTATCCTGATCAATCTGAAACCCGAGGGGTTCGAGGATGACTGGCGAAGAGCCGCCGCGGCGATGGAGCGGGCCTTCGAGCTCGTGGAACACGTTGGCCCTGACGGTTTTGGCGTCTTCCACCAGAAATGGTTGCCGGGTTTCGGCCTGATTCCCGTGCTGGCGGCGCTCCGGGCGGAGATCGAGGAGCGCAATCTGGGCGAGGCGGCGCGCGCCGAGCTGCGTCGCTGGTACTGGTGCAACGTCTTCCTGGAGCGATTCTCCAGCGGCGTCGAGAGCAAGTCTCGAAAGGACTACGCCGAGTTCCTTGACCATTGGCTGAACGACAAACCGGAGCCGGCCGTTTTCGCCGAGGCCCGGGCACGAATCGGGGCAGCCGGATACTCCATACGGGGGTCCGCCAGTTATGCCAGCGCGGTGTACTGCGGCGTTTTCTGCCTGCTGGCCATTCGGGGAGCTCGCGATTGGTCTTTGGGCGAGAGCATCCAGCTCCAGAAGCTGAACGACCATCACGTGTTCCCGCGGGCGTACCTGCGTGAGCACAAGATCACGAAGAAGCCGGTGGTAAACTCGATCGTCAATCGAACGCTGATCAGCAACATGACCAACAACAAGATCAAGGCGAAGCGTCCTTCCGAGTACCTGGCCATGCCGGAGATCGTGCCGCCGCTTCGGGGCGATGCGGTCCTGGAGCCCCATTTCCTCGACGAAGCGTCGCGGGCTGCGCTTCGTGCTACTGTACCGTCGCTCTCGAGCGAAGAGGTCGCCGCGCAATACGAGGCGTTCTGCACCGCCCGCGAACGCACGATCATTGCCGAGATCCGGAGAGTCTGTGGTATCGATATGGATGTAGAAGCCCCAGGCGGAAGGTGAGCAACGCCTGGATGAGTGAGGACTGAACATGGCTACAACGAAACTGGCGTGGATGCCCTGGCACCGGGTGGTGAAGCTTCGGGAAGACCTGAAATCGGGCGATCTACCGCTGCACATGTTCGCGGCGGACCTCTACGAGGTCATGATGGGCAGCGGCAAGCGGCCGATCTACGAGAAGCCCGAGGAGTTCTTCGCGCTGACCTTCCCCACGCACAACCTGCGCGGTCTGGTGCGGGACGTCGTGCTGCGCCTGGCCGGGAAGAACGACAAGGCGGTGCGGCAGCTCGAGTTGACCTACGGCGGCGGCAAGACGCACACGCTGATCACCATGCGCCACCTGGTCAACGATCCCGACAACTTGCCCGACCTGCCCGCCGTGAAGGAGTTCACCGAGACCATCGGCCAGACGCCGCCGAAGGCCCGTGTGGCGGCGCTGTGCTTCGACAAGCTGGATGTCGAGACCGGCTGCGACGTGCGGTCGCCCGATGGCGCGGTGCGTCGGCTCAAGCAGCCGTGGAGCCTGCTGGCGTATCAGATCGCCGGGGATGAGGGGCTGAAGCTGCTGCACGCCGACGGCAAGGCCGAGGAGCGGACCACGCCGCCTGCCGAGAACACGCTGTCGCAGTTGCTGTCGCTGCCGCTGAAGGAAGGCATGGGGACGCTGATCCTGCTGGACGAGGTTTTGCTCTACGCGAAGGTGCGCTGCCACACCGAACCGGGCTTTCTGGACGTGTTGATCGGGTTCTTCCAGTATCTCAGCCAGGCGGCGGCGAAGGTGGAGAAGTGCTGCATCGTGGCGTCGCTGCTGTCGAGTGAGCCGAAGGACCAGGCGGACGCGCTGGGCCGGAAGATCGTCTCTGACATGTACGACATCTTCCAGAGACAACGCGAGGAAGCGGTGCAGCCGGTGGAGAAGGACGACGTGGCCGAGGTGCTGCGGCGTCGGCTGTTCGATCCCCAGTCGGTGGAGCTTCGAGGGCAGTGGCCCCAGCACGTGATCGCTGCGCTCAAGGGCATCTCGGCCCTCGACGACCAGACAGCCAAGCAAGGCGGTGCGGCCGAGGAGCGGTATCTCAAGAGCTTCCCGTTCCATCCGGAACTGACGGAGGTGTTCTACACCAAGTGGTCGGCGGGCATCGAGCGGTTCCAGAAGACGCGCGGCGTGCTGCGGACGTTCGCCCTGGCGTTGCGCGAGGCAGAGAAGTGGGATGAAAGCCCGTTGATCGGCCCGGCGGTGTTCCTCAACGCTGCCAAACAGGAAGGGCTGTCCGATTCGGCGCGCGAGCTGGTCGCGGTTGCGGACACCATCGTCACCGACGGCCAGGCGACGAAATGGACGGGCATCCTCGAGACGGAGCTTTCGTGTGCCCGCCAGGTGCAGTCGGAATCCGTCGGGCTGAAGCTCCGCGAGATCGAACAGGCGGTGATGGCGACGTTCCTGCACTCGCAGCCGACGGGACGGAGCGCGAAGGCACGCGACTTGATGCTGCTGATCGGGCCGTGCCGCCCGGACAAGATCGAGCTGGAGAAGGGCCTGGCACGATGGGCACGGAGCAGCTACTGGCTCGATGATACGAACCTCCCTGAAAAAGACGGGCAACTGCCCAACGAGTGGCGGCTTGGCAACCGACCAAATCTGAACCAGATGCACGCCGCCGCGGCGGCGCAGGTCTCCGACGACGCGGTGAAAGCCCGTCTGGTGGAGGAAATCGGCAGGACCAAGTCACTGACCAGCGGGGCGTCGGCGTTGGGCGTCCGTGTTCACACCTTGCCGACCAAGCCCAAGGACATCGAGGACGATGGCCTGTTCCACTACGCGATCCTGCCGCCCAGCGCTGCCTCGGATTCAGGGAAACCGAGCGCTGAGGCAAAGCGATTCCTCGATGAAACGACCGGTGCGGAGAAGCCGCGCGTGTTCCGCAACGCCGTCCTGCTGCTCGCACCATCCCGTGACGGCCTCAACGTGGCTGCCGCACGGGTGCGCGATCATCTGGCGTGGGAAAAGGTCATGGACGACCTGGTGCCCAAGAACGAGGACGAAAAGAAGCAGAAGGGTCCGGTCGACATCGCCCGCTTGCAGACGCTCAAGATCAACATCGACAAGGCCAAGGCGCGCGTTCCGGAGGCGATCCGCCAAGCCTACTGCATCGTGGTGACCGTTTCGGACAAGGACGACGTGCAGGCATTCAAGATCACAGTCACCGACGAAGCGCACTTCGAGACGATCAAGAACGACCCACGGTCGCGGGTGCAGGACAAGGCGGTTACGGCCGAGGCGCTTCTGCCCAACGGCCCGTACAACCTGTGGAAGGGCGGCGAAACCAGCCGGCGCGTCAAAGACCTCGCCGGCGCATTCGCGCAGCTCCCGCACCTGCCGAAGATGCTCAAGTCGCAGGCGATCATGGAGACGCTAGTCGACGGCTGCGTGCAGGGCACGTTTGTGCTGAAGCTCACGCGCCCGGACCGTACGTTCCGTACTTGGTGGCGCACGCGGCCCGACGATACGGCGCTGGCCGATCCGGCGCTTGAGCTGGTCCTTCCCGAAGCCGCCGAGCTTGGCAGTATTCCCGGTGAGTTGCTCGCGCCGAAGGCGCTGCCCGACCTTTGGACCGGTGACGAGGTCACGGTCCAGGCAGTAACGCAGTACTTCAGCGGCAACACGGTGGTTCAGGTTGACAAGGGCGGGTTCAAGGAACCCGTACCGGTTCCCAAGGCAGCGACGGACGTCGTCAACGCCGCCGTCGCAGAGGCGGTCGCCAATGGGAAGGTGTGGTTGTTGTCGGGGCCGGCCAGTCTGCTGGCCGAACCGATTCCGACCGGCGTGCTCTCCCCGGCATCCAGGTTGCGGGTGCCTCCGTTACCCATTGCGGCGGCAGCGATCCTTCCAGAGAACCTGCCGACGGCATGGCAGGACGGCGCGACGACGGCGCTGGCCATCGCCACCGGCCTCTCCCAGCAGGCAGGCTACACGCTGCCGTGGAAGACGGTGCGGGACGTCATCGGCGGATCGCTCCAGGCTCGCTTCATCGCCCTGGCCGAAGACTCCGCGCCCTGGCCCTGCGATCTGGCCGCTGCGCAGACGGTGAAGATCAAAGTTGCCGCTGCCGGGACCGGTGGTGGAACCGGAGGCGGCACCGGTGGCGGGACCGGCGGAGGCGGTGCACCGCTTCCGAATGTCCGTGTCGCGGCGGCCGACTTTGAGCCGTCGCAGATGCAGGACCTCGGGGATCTCGTCCCGGCGCTGCTGGACATCAAGGCCAAGGCGAAGGTCGCGATGAAGTTCCACGTCCGATTGGAGGTCGGTGATGCGGGCTCCCGGCCGTCGGACGATGTGGTTGGCGATATCAACAATCTGCTTAAGGACTTAGGAGAAGGCTTCCGGCTCGTTTGAGTATTGGTCGGATGATGCTTGACTACCTAACAAAAACCGAATATGCTGAGTGTCGATCCGCTCGGGGAAGCGGATGCCGTCCATTTCAGCCGGGCCTGGCCACGGAATCGGGCACCAGGAGGGTGCGGCCCGGGGGCTTCATTCATACGGAGGCACTATGGGCCGCCAGTACTCCGCGAAAACGTTTCTGCGCAACGCTCCTAACCGCCTGCTGCAGCAGTACTTCCAGAAGCAGGACCTCAACCTGGGGCTGGACTGGGTCCGCCTGGACGAGACCGAAGTCAACCCGATCTTCCTCGCCCTGGAGGCCTTGCCCGCAGCCACCCGTAGCGATGTGGACACCGATTTCGCCCTGATCCACGAGATGGCATGTGAGCACGGCGTCCAAGCGATCGTGGAGGAAGGCCGGAACTGGGGTCGCGATTGGGCCGAGCAGTTCGCCGGCATGCGCAACCATTACGAACGGGCGTTCTGGACCTTCCTGAACGAACCCCGTCGGTTTCACGTGGCCGGCTGCTTCCACGAGATGGACCGCCTCGGCGGCTGGCGCCGGCGGTTCGTGGGCCGGAGGCTGGAGGCGCAGGACGACGAGGACGCCTTGGCCGAACTCGAAAGACGCGTGCGGCTCTTCTATCGACGTCAGGGGCGCGGGCGCTTCTGTCACGTCGATTACTACGAACGCCGTGAGCCCGAGCGGCATTGCTACTTCGCCTACCCCGAGGACTACGCCAGCACCGACGTGGGATACGACGAGAATGGCCGTTTCCTCCATCGCCCACGGCGCCCGGCGTTCGAGGTGATCTTCGTCTATCGCCCGGAGGAGGGCGTGCTCGAGCTGCATGCCAAGGGCAACAAGCGGCAGGCTGACGAATTGGCGGAGATCTTCTGCACCACGACTCTCGGGCTGGTGAAACTACCCGACGACAACGATCGCGTGCCCTTCGACCTGGCCGTGCTGAAGAACCCGGAGTTCCCGTTCCCGACCGATCCTGCTGACCGCATCTCGGCCGTACATGTGCGGCAATTGCGGTTTGACCTGCCCGAGCCAACGCGTGGCCGGATCACGGTCTCCGCGCACGCGTCGGACCATCGTCCGCGGGCGCTGCGCGATGTGGTGGACCGGGCGATCGACCGAGCCCGGATGCCACTCGAGGCCCTGCACGTCTCGCAGGCGAAGATGCGGCTGGTCTTTGCACCCCACAACGGCGAGCGTCCCAAGACATTGACCTTCGAGGTCACGTACCCGGATCGCTGCACGCTCAAGGATGACCCTCTGGATCAGATCGCCAAGAAGTACCTGAGCCAATGGGGGATCGCTCGTGACTGATGCAATACGCCACATCATGCATGGCTTTGAACGGGGCCCCGTAGTTGCCTTCACCGGCCAGGAAACCGCGCGTTGGCCGCGTGGTTTGCTCGCCGCACTCGTCGATGGTGCCATCCTGCACGAAACCCAGCTGGCCGACTCAGTCTGGTGCGATGAATGTGAGGAGGGTTGTTCGATTACGCCCGACGTGCACGAGCATCCGGGGACGGGTGAGCTGTTCGCCGTGCACTACTGCTCCAAGGAGGGTTACGGCCGGATCACCGTATCGGTGGACCAGATGCGGCAGTGGCAGTCGGACCCCGACGGCATGGCGAAGTGGTTGTGCGCGCAACTCGCGCTGGCGTCCGCGCCCACATCGATCGTCCGAGGGCAGCTCTACCTGTTGGGTACGCGTCCGACGACCAACGGGCCCCTGGACGTCTTTCTCGCCTTCGGGCTGAGTCAAGCTTCCGGGTACGACGTGGTTGTCCAGAACGTGGAGCGCCTGCGGGCGACACCGGGGTCAGTCATCATCATGCCCGCCTACATGCCGGTACCCGGGATCTGGTCGATTCTTAAGGCGAACTGGCTAATCTTGACCGATCTCGTGCTGTGGGATGCGGAGCGAAGCGTTCTGGATGCGTCGATGCTTGTGAGGGCCGTGCAGGCGGCCTGCCCGGCGATCTCCAACGAGCGGTGGATCACCGTCACGGAGGGCGCCCGGCTGCTCACGAACGACTTGCCGTATCTCGACATGAAGAAGGCCGCCGCCCGAATCTCCAAGGCCGCCGGCGCCGGCAAGTTCATGACCAACGGCAAGGCCCGCGATGCGCGTCGCATCGATCGAACCAGCTTCGATGCCTGGCGACTGGAGCAGCGCGACCGCGACCTGGATGCGGAGGAGGACGACTGAATTCGCAGCGCGGTTTTGCGCGGTGTACACCGCGCAACGGGCCACAAACGGGGCAAAACCGCGCCCAGGTTTGCATGACTTGCAATCCGCAAACCGCGTTGGTAACGTCGTTTACGCGTTTCAAGCAGAGGGCCAGAGGCGTTCCCAAGCTGGACGTCGAGGGTTCGAATCCCTTCGCCCGCTTTTGACGTAAAGTACGCTGACCCCGCTAGTTGCGGGGACCCGCCTTCGAGGCGGAGCGGCCGTAACCGAGGCCAAGACGCGTGTAGTGTACACGCGGCGTTTCGGGAGACGACCGTGAACGCTTCATCACCGCAGAGACTGCCCAAGTTCCGGGCCCACAAGGCGACACTCCAGGCCTACGTGGAGTTGTCGGGCAAACGCTTCTACCTCGGCTGCCACGAGTCGGCCGAGGCCCGGCAGAAGTACAACACCCTCGTGGCCGAGTGGCTGGCCAACGGACGCCAGCTCCGCGCCAACCCGGAGCAGATCACTGACAAGGAGCTCACCACCCGCTACTGGGTCTACGGCGCGCAGCACTACCGCCGCGCCGACGGCACGGTCGCCCGCGAGCTCGACAACATCGTGGACGCCCTCCGCCCGGCGAAGGAACTGTACGGCACGAAGCCGACTGCACAGCTCGGCCCCCGGGCCCTGAGGACCATCCGCCAGAAGATGATCCAGAGCGGCCGTCGCCGCCGGAATATCAACTGCCGCATCGGGCGGATCAAGTGCGTGTTCAAGTGGGCGGCCGGCGACGAATTGATCCCCGGCGAGGTGTACCACGCCCTGCCGGCGGTGGAAAGCCTGCGCGGCGGCCAAAGCCAGGCAATAGAAAACGGGTCCTGAATCCAACACCAACCGAACCACGAAACGAATCCATGCCGACCTTCATGGCCATGCCGACGCTCCCACAATATCATCAACACCGAAGACTCACTGCCCCACCGGCTTATTCACGGCCAGAACGCCGCGATGGCCACAACCAGCCAGATCAACACCCCGGCCGTCAGCTTGACCACCGTGCCGACAAAACGACCGACACCTGCACCAATGCCCGCCTTGAGGGCTGCCAACTGTCGGCGCCCCCCCGACAACTCCAGACCCCAGGCCCCAAGCCCAGCCCCCACACAAGCTCCCAGAAGCGAGCCCAATAGCGGAATTGGGATCAGGAACGTCCCGACCAGTGCCCCAATCAAACCGCCGGCAAGTGCCCCGATCGAGCCTCGTCGACCAGCACCAGTGGCTTTGGCCCCCAACACCCCAGCAACCAGTTCCAGCACCTCCGCCAGAGCCGCCAGAACCATGATCGCGGCCAGCACCCCGATACCGATCATCGGCGGGTCAACCGTCGAGTCGGCCGGCCACTTCCACCACGCAACCAACGCGGTCGTGATCACCATCAGCCACGTGCCCGGCAATCCCAGCGCCACCAGGATCAACCAAGCCGCATTCAGCAACAACAGCACGACGACCAGCAACCAGAACATCTTCACCACCCGGGCGAATTCGGGCGACACCATACTGAATCCGCATGGCCCAGGCCCCGTCCCTGCTCGACACACTCCGTCGTTTCCGGAGCGGCCATCTTGTTATTCCCGCGATCAACCACAGGTGACAGCCTGTTCAGCCCGGTCTTGGCTCCCGAGCCTGCACCCCGGTGCCGACAGCGTCTCCCCCGCTCATTGACAATTGCATAATACCCTCAACGCCGGCCAGAAACCGGTGCCCTGTCGATCCCACGGCCCCTGTCTGCCCCGGTTGCCTCTTCTTGCTCCATGCGAAACGAACCCATCGCAGGGGGATCCGCAGAAACCCAGGCAAGGCACAACAGGCCGCACAACTCGTTCTGTAACAATACTTTACAACGACATCGCGAAAATCATCCAAACCCCGGGCGACCCGACAGACCTCTTCGAGACGGCCCACGAATATGTGTATGGCCCGGGTTATGTTGACGAATTCGTGTTGGAGAGCCAGAAGAGCGGCAGCGCCCAGCAGGACTTCTACGTCCTGCAGGATGCCAATTTCAACGTGATGGCCCTGACCGACGCCAACGGCGGCGTGGTCGAACAGTACCAATGGGAACCATACGGCCTCCTCGCGGCCAAAGACACCGACACCGGCGGCACCATCCCCCACAGCCACATCGGGCATCAGGGACTGTTCTTCTACCGGTTCAATCCCCAAACAGGCGACACCGCCACCCTCAGCACGACGGCCGTCGGCTTATACCACAATCGAAATCGGTGGTATTCACCGAATCTGGGACGGTTCACGTCACGGGATCCAAACGAAACGGCCGCAATGATACTGCTGGGGCATGCGATGCATGCGGGCCACATGTTGGCGGACGCGTCGGCGTTCCGCCCTGAGAGTCACTTCAGCAATGGAATGAACCTACTCGTCTATCTAGGTGGGAATCCGGTTGGTCGATCAGACCCAGCCGGATTGTTCAGCTTCATGAACGTGATGGGTACCACCGCGCTGCAGATGGACCTGATGAGTCAGGAAGCCGATGTGTCAGTGTCGCTACTCAAGGCAATCGGTGGCTTGGCTCAACTTGGTAGCACTCGAAATCGAATGCTGGATGACCTGCTGGGCGTGGCCTCGTCCCCGATCGATACCAGTGGGATAGACTTCGCAGTCAGTGCCTACAACTGTTACCAGCATGTCCAGTCAGTCGCATTGGGGATCGGATTCTTCAAAGCGGGCGCATCATTTGCCAAGTACGGGGTCACGGGGCTGATTCGCCTTGTCAAATCGAAGGGGCACCATACAATCCCGATGTGGGCAGGTGGGAACAAGTCGCAGTTGCTGTATAGGATGTTCAGGTGGGGAGGTGGTGGGGGCCATAGGCAGTTGGAGAGGCGAATCCGTGAGCGGATAAGCGCGAAGTTTGGCTTCCATATCGGCGGCAGAGGAGGCAGCATGGATGACTGGATGGAGCATATGATGGAGAATCCCAGCTTGCAGGAATCGGTCTTTGAGGAACTGGCAGACATCTACCGCGAGTGGGACCGCAGCCACCAAACGAGTCTGTCGGCGTTCTTCGAGATGAATCTGTTCATGGGCAACTTCACTTCCTACTAAGGAGGCAGGACGTGTCGGCTATGGCCCTGTATCGGATCCATACCAAGGGGCACTGTCATCCCGCAAAGGGATGGTTTGCTGATTTTGAATCAGCCTTCATGTGTCCAGAGTGTTGGGCCCTGGATCTTGGTCTGCGAAGCAAGGGCGTCGACGTATGGCTTGAAGAGAAGCCGCCGCGATACGCGATCAACAGCGTCAGGCCGCCAGGGGTTGGTATTGCGCAGGTTGACTTTCTGTCGCTTTTCAAGGATGAAGTGTCACGATTGCTCGTGTTGGGCCGTGTGTTCGACCAGGACGGTGCCGAAATTGAGGGTCTTGTGACATTTGTAGCTCACAGGCCGCTTCCTTTGCGGGGTGGGCATCAATCGACACACTCCTTCTGCCCGAAATGTGGCCGCTTCAGATACAGTGCAGCTAATGACTGGTATGTCGTCAAGAACTCGCTCACCGGTGCTCCGTTATACGAGTGTCGCATGGGTGGTCTTGTCGTGACAGAAGACTTGTATCGGCGCGTCGATCGGAAAGCATGGAAGGGGATCTACGTCACGAAGGTCCCGGTGAAGGATGAACCGGAGGACGGCATCACCGACTTCCCAGAAAACTACTACTATCGGGGTCCGCAGACATGATAGGCACACTGACTGTTGGCGACAGAGAATACTGCCTTGCAGAAGCTGAACTGCATATGCCGCTGCTTGGGGAAAACCGTTGGATGTACCTGGTTGTTGCTGCAGCGGATGGGCGGGTCGGGTTCGGCCTCTGGGATGTTGAATTCACGGCTCTCACGAGGCTTGAGGAATTAGACGGCAAGCGAATGCACGTACGTCGGGATACGTCGGCTTACGACGACGACACGCTCGGAACCGACATCGCCGCAATGTATGAGACGACGGACATCAACTACCTGTCTACAGAGGAAGGTGCCTTTGATTTCGAAGAGATCCAGCTCGACTTCGAGTATCGGGAACCACCGCAATGTCGTTGTCGGTTTCGTGCTGTGCTGACGGCAGATGCCGAGGAAGACCCTAATAAGGAGTCCAAAGAAGCTTGTGGGGTCATCGCCTGCGCAGAGTTCACCGTTCGCTTGGATGAGAACGACCCGAGCGCAGAAACGTAGGAGTCGAACAAATCGAAGCGGGCAGAGGCTTGGCTGATCAGGCGGAAACCATCGCGATTGTGCGTAAGGGCCGTACCCGGGACACGTGTGCGCATGTGCGGCTGACGCTTTGGGCATGTTCTTTGACAAGAGCATACGCGAGATTGGCTTGCCACTGGCCGGGTTG
>DAOOIV010000140.1 GCA_035384605.1 Phycisphaerae bacterium | reverse complement strand
ATCTCGGTGGTCTTGCGGTTCATTGCCTTTCCCACGCTGCGGTGCTCCTTGGGCTCGATTCCAGTCAGAGCTGGCAAGGCGTGCGGTGCATCATTCGCAGCCTGGGGCTCATCGATGGTCCGCCTCGGCCGCTTCTCATGGTTCAAGCGATGGATTCATATCGGTCAGACGATCGGGCCAAGGACGCGAGGGCGAGGTTTCTCCAACAGTCCTACGACGCCTTCACGGAGCATTTCTATAACGAAGGTGACGTGCCGGACATTGCGGGGGAGGATGAACCGCACTATCCGTTCCGCATTCCTTACAGCGAAGCCCTCATGGGTTACCAGAAGCTCACGGAGGTTGTCCCGCTGATCACGAATTCACCCTACGTGGAGTTTGTGGCGAAGATAGAAGAAATGGCCAGCAAAGGCAGGAATGACGATGTCCGCGAAGACAGTTGACGATAATCTTAAGTGGCACCTGTTGGAGGACCTTAGCACCTTCGCCCGAAGCGGTGTTGATGAGGTATCGGGAGGCGAGGACTTCTTCAAGACGCATTTGCCAATCCCGGAGCACAGGCGGGTTCTCGATCGTGACACGCTTCTTGTTCTCGGCGGCAGAGGCACCGGTAAGACCCGCTTGTTCCGGGCTCTAACTCAAGTTCAGGATCCGAGCGATCTCTTACCAGGACAGTCGGGTTCGTCCCAAGTGCGTTCAGACAAGTACGTGAAGGCTTTCACTCTAGATGGGACCACATTCCCGCGTCCCGAGGTGCTCCAGAAGGATTTCGTCGCTCGCGGCCAGGACGATGACCAGAGACTCCAGTCTTTCTGGCTCGGTTTGCTCGCAGGCGCGTTGGCTACTGAACCTTTGACCCAAGCTGCCATCAAGGAATCACTCCCGCCGGCGGTGTATCAGGTGCTTTGCGATTCCTTGCCAGATCCCAACCGTTGGATGGACTTGGTCAACCAGGACATTGGTGGAATCAGTTCCTCGCTGGATAGGGCCAATGATCTGCTCCGCGCCCAATCGCGCAATGTGGTCCTGGTCTACGATGATCTTGACAGGCTTGTTTCCCAGGTGTCCGGGGTCTACCCTTTGGTTCGACAGCTACTGACTTTCTGGCTGAACAACTTCCGTCGCTGGTCGAGCATACGATGCAAGGTTTTCTTGCGGACCGACATATTCGAGGCGGATGAAGTCGCTTTCACAGACAGTTCCAAGTATCGTCCCCTATCTGTGACTCTGCAATGGACGGCCGACAACCTATACAGACTGGTGTTGAAGCGGCTCGTCAATGGAGCTAAGCAGGAAGATTGGCTGGTGTTCGTGCGAGGGAAGCTGAGCCGTCGCGAAGACTTTCGGAAGAGTGAACGTTGGGGTCTCATTCCGATGACGTCCGAGTCGCAGCATCGCAGCTTCATGGAACTTCTCGTAGGCAAGTGGATGGGCTCGGACAAACGCCGTGGAGATACTTACCGTTGGTTCTTAAACCATCTTCAGGATTCCCTCGGCAACATTGCCCCGCGGTCATTTCTCAAACTGTTCGAATTCTCGGCGTCACGTCAGCTTCGCAAAGATTTGCCTGGCGCGGGGCACTTGCTGGCTCCCGAGGAGATCAGCGGTGCTCTGACCGAGGTATCAAAAGATCGGCTGCAGGAACTCAGAGAGGAGTATGACTGGATTGACGATATCGGCGCCAGTCTGAAAGGGAAGACGGTACCCATGGAACGTGGGGAGTTCCGCCGATGTCTTGGCAAGGTGCCATGGCAGAAGTTGCCCGACTTCCTCGGCGAGGACAAGGATCGCTTGGTGCAGTATCTCATTAGCCTCGGCATTCTTCGCGAGACGGAGGACAAGAGAATCCATGTCCCCGACATCTACCTGTTTGGGCTTGAGTTGAGACGGAAGGGTGGTATTCGGCGTCCTCGTGTCTGACGGGGACGGACAGACGAGGCAGAAAACGCGGACTTCGTCTTCCTGGTCGAGACGTTCTTTGGTTGGAGCGAGGATCTCGCGCACAGCGACGTTATCAATGCTCTTCTGCGTGGCGGGGCCTGCACAGGGTAGCTGGTTTCCGGTTTGGCGGTTCGTGCTGGGTCAGATTACGCGGCTGGTGACTCGGTTACCGCCGGCTTGTTTTGACTCGTACATGAGTTTGTCGGCTGCGTCGATCAGGCTTTGCAAGGGATGCTGGGTATGGGAGGGCGTGACGTATAGAAGGCCGGCACTGAGGGTGGCGCGGGCCTGGTCGGTATGTCTTCCGATCGTTGCTGCGGCGACCTGTTCGAGCAGCCGTTTGACCGTGTCCTGAGCTTCGGCCTTGCTGCAATCGGGGATCAGCAGGATGAACTCATCGCCCCCCATGCGGGCCTTGATGTCCTGTTCTCGGGTTGAGGTCGTGAGACATTGTGCAATCGACCTGAGCACGCGGTCGCCAAAGTGGTGCCCGTAGGCGTCGTTGAAGGTCTTGAACTTGTCGACGTCGAAGAAGGCGACGGCGAAGCTCATGCCGTAGCGAGATGCCTTGGCCAGGGTTTGCTCGGCCGCGGCGGCGAAACCCTCGCGATTGAGCAGGTCGGTCAACTGATCGCGGTTGGCCTTGTCCATCAGCGTGATATTGCGGTCGATGAGTTGGTTCATTTGCAGCCCGACGTTGGCTGCTTCCTGCATGAGCCGGTGAACGGTCTTGACCAGATGTTCGGTGTTCTCGGCTCCTTCTTTAGAAGTCTGGATCAGCAAGTCTGAGAGTTGCTTATCGAGTCGTCCGCCCTCATCGAAGAAGCGGTAGTACTCATCGACGCCGTTTTGGACTTCCTGCAGGAACGCGGCGGGCCCGATCTCGTTCAAGCCTTCGGTCTCGTCAATGATGCCACACAACTCATTTGCGTCCCGACTGTTCCATGCGTCCAGGTCGTGGGGGAACAGTGCCGCGATGTGAATCGCCTGAGCGGTCGCCATGTCGGCCATGAATGCCTTGAGGCGTTCCTGGTCGTGATGAAACGCGATGGCGTCCACGAAGACTTCCGGGAGTTCGAGTTTCTGTGCCAGGATGCGGCCGAGCCCGGTGTGGTCAAGATGGAACAGATCATGTTCACGCTGCAATTGTCCCTGAGCGTCGCAGGCGGGGTCGGCGAGGATCGCCAGGTACTGCTGTCGGGCGACCGAGTACATGACCGGGACGGCAAGGTCCTCGAACAAGCCGGCCACAAAGGCTTCCTCGGCCAAAGCCGGGTTCAGCTTCTGTGCACAACAACGGGCAGCCACGGCCTTGCAGAGGCATGTTTCCCAAAAGCGCCTTGACTCATCGCGACTCAAGCGTAGTTCGTTGTGCAACCCTGCCATACAGTAGCTGATGGCCATGGTGCGAACGGTTCCGAGGCCGAGCAGATTGATGGCGTTTCGGACGGTGGTGATTTTGTTGCGGATGCCGAACCAAGGGGAGTTGGCGAGGGCCAGGAGCTTGGCGCTCAGCGAGGCGTCCGCCCCGATGACTTTCGCGTAATCGCTCGGCTCGGCGTCAGGGTTGTCGCGGAGCTCAACGAGCTTCATGGCAACCGCGACGGTGGTTGGCAGGTGGGAGAGCGACTCGACACGGGCGCGGATCTGTTGTTCCAGTTCGGCGGGGTCGGCCTCGACAGCGGCTTCAGCAGTTGTCTGACTCATTCTGAGTGCATCTCCCGGTCTCCAGCCGCCTGCAGCGGCAGGCCTGTCCGGCGGCGTGGTGGGCACTCTTTGACGGGCGGAGGTCTGTTCCCCATTCGACGGCAACGCCCGCCGACGCTTCGCCAGCGGCAGAGGGTCGTGTCTCTCTTATGATCGACATAGCACGAGACGTACTTGACCAGCTACGAGGCACGGGTCCGGATAATCGGCAGGCGACCTGCAGAGGGTCTGGGCTGCGCAACGGGCACGTGGGGGCGCTTCATGGTAAGCGCCTTGGGGTGTCTATGGACTGGTCGGTCAGGCGTTTGCCTCTTGGCGAGGGTCATTGGGTCGATGGTGGCCTGGCGCGTCGCGAGCCCGGCGCTCGCTTGTGAAGCGCTCGGGTAATCCCGCACAGCTTGCCCTGTGTGGGCGAGGAGGGGGATTGGACGTGGGAGTCGTTGGAACGCTCCCGCAGATCATCGGATCATCGCGAGAGTTTCTCTGTCAGGTATTCCGTCACGCGGGACTTGTTGATGCGCTGCTGGGCACCGGTGTCGCGATCGCGGACGGTGACGGTGCCGTCTTCCTTGGTCTGGCCGTCGATGGTGAAGCAGTAGGGGGTTCCGGCCTCGTCCATGCGGGCGTAGCGCTTGCCGATGGAGGCCTTGGCGTCGTACTGGGCGGGCCAGCGTTTTCGGACCTCGCGGTAGATTGGCTCGGCGATCTCGGGCAGCCCGTCCTTATTGACCAGGGGGAAGATGGCGGCCTTGATGGGGGCCAGTCGCGGGTGGAACTTCATCAGTTCCGGGCTGGGGCGGGATTCATCGACGGTGTATGCCTCGCAGATGAAGGCCAGCGTGCCGCGATCGGCCCCGGCCGACGGTTCGATGACGTGCGGGATGAATCGTTCCTTGCGTTCGTCGTCGTAGTAGCTCAGGTCCTTGCCGCTGCCTTTCCACCTGGGTTTGCCGTCCGGACCGACATCGAGCACCAGCTTGCCGTCCTTGTTGATCAGCTTGCCTTCCATGTGGCTGCGGAGGTCGAAGTCGCCGCGGTGGGCCACGCCCTCCAGCTCGCCGAAATCGCCCTCGGCCAGGAAGGGGAACGCGTACTCGATGTCGCTGGTGCCGCAACTGTAGTGGCTCAGTTCCTCCTTGCCGTGCTCGCGCAGGCGCAGCTTGTTGCCGGCCAGGCCAAGGCTGGTGTACCAATTGAATCGCACGTCGCGCCAGTACTCGTACCACTTGTTCGACTCGCTGGGGTGGCAGAAGAACTCGATTTCCATCTGCTCGAACTCGCGCGAGCGGAAGGTGAAGTTGCGCGGGGTGATCTCGTTGCGGAAGCTCTTGCCGATCTGGGCGATTCCGAAGGGGATCTTGATCCGCGTGCTGTCGCAGACGTTTTTGAAGTTGACGAAGATGCCCTGTGCGGTCTCGGGGCGGAGGAAAGCCCGGTTGGCCTCGTCCTTGATCGGACCGGGGTAAGTCTCAAGCATCAGGTTGAACTCGCGGGGTTCGGTCAACTCGCACTTGTCGTGCTCTCCCGGGTGCTTGCTTGGTTTCATCGGGCACTGCATCTCTTTGAGCTGGTCCGCCCGAAAACGAGCCTTGCATGCCTTGCAGTCCACCATCATGTCGCTGAACAGATCGTAGTGGCCGCTCACCTTCCACACCTGGGGGTGCATGATGATCGAGCAGTCGAGGCCGACCATGTCCTCGCGGTCCTGGACCATATCTTTCCACCAGGCCTCCTTGATGTTCCGCTTGAGCTCCACGCCCAGAGGGCCGTAGTCCCAGAATCCGTTGATGCCGCCGTAGATTTCGCTGCTCTGAAAGATAAACCCGCGCCGCTTGCACAGGGCCACAATTCTGTCCATCACATTCCCGGTGGGTGCTGCCATCACTCATTCCTTCCAGACAATCACAACCTGTTCAGACCAAGAGAACAGGTAGTATACCCGCGCATCCGTCAAACCCAAAGGGCAGCAATCGTCATGTGGAGGTGCACCGATGCAGGGCGGTGCGGCGGATCTTCTTTGTCGCTTATGTGCCTTTTGAGCTTCTTGCGGCCAACAACTCGATTGAGCCGACGGAAGAGAGCCGCGAAAAGGCACAAGAAGCTCAAAAAGCCGGGGGCCACGCTCGACATGGAGAAAGCAGGCTCGCCTCCGGAGTATGCCCGCTCACATGTTTCGTGCGCAGGTACGTTGTTCATGTGTTCGGAGTCGGTAGTTTCGATCGGCATCATCGCGATACGCGTGGCTTTGCAGAGCCTCATATCCCTCTTCCGGACCGACCACAAGGTTGCTAGAATGAACAGGTTGATATGGAGGCTCGGCGATGGTCCGCATGATGATCGAGTTGCCTGAAGGCGTTCTGGCGGCCCTTCGGAAAGACCCCAAGAGCTTTGCCGAGGAAATGCGCCTGGCTGCCGCGGTCAAATGGTATGAGTTAGGCCTTGTATCCCAGGGCCGCGCGGCGGAGATCGCCGGTCTACCTCGCCGTCAGTTCATCGATGCCCTGTCCCGGCTGAGTGTCTCCCCGTTCCAGTACGCGCCTGATGAGGTTGTGCGGGAGGCCGAGGGTGAGTGAGACGTGGGTCGTCAACGCCTCGCCGGTCATCGCTTTGGCCAGAATTGGTCAACTGCGATTGCTTGAGGAGCTTGCGAGCCCGCTCTTGTTACCGGAGGCGGTGGCAGCGGAAATCCTTGCTGGGCCCGATGATGACCCTGCCCGGGCGGCGGTGTTGTCTGGCTGGGCTTCCCGCCGGTCACCTGCGCAGGTTCCCGACGCGGTCACAGAATGGGGTCTGGGTGCGGGAGAATCCGCCGTCTTGGCGATCGCTCTCGATCTCCGGGCCATCGCGGTACTCGACGATGCCACTGCTCGCGCGGCTGCCCGCGCATTGGGCGTGGCGCTCATCGGTACTCTTGGCGTTGTGGTCCGAGCCAAGCAACGCGGTCTCGTGCCTTTGGCTTCTTCGGTTTTTGCCGACCTGCGAGCCGCCGGTCTGTACCTCGACGACGACGTTGTTCGTGTGACTCTCGAGAGAATCGGCGAGAAGTGAGATCCCCGAAGGAGCAGAAGCCGCTCTGACATGAGCTGCGGATTCCTCCGCCCCGCATCGGAGGGCGGATTGCTACCGAGGAGGACTGGCTCCCAGGGGTTTCGCTTCGCTCCACCCCTGGCTACGTCCCGGGGCTCCTCCGGAGCCCATGGCTCAACTGCCTGTTCGCGGGATCGGAATCGCCGCTCGGGCGATGGCGATGATCTCTTCGGGCGTGCTGACGCAGTGGACGTGCTTGCCGTGGCTGGGGCGGGCGGCGGTGACGCGCTCGACCGTCGGTTTCCAGAAATCGCCGACGATGAAGATCGGGCGGGGGCGGATCAGCTTCTTGGCGACGTATTCCCAGACAATCCCGAACTCGCTGAGCGTCCCGGTGCCGCCTTCGAGGATCACGTACCCGGCCGACATCTCGATCATCTGTTCGATCCGGGCCAGAACCGTCTTGTGCGAAATCTCCCGATCGATATAGCGGTTGGCCTTGAGCGGCCGGCCGCGGTAGTCGCTGAAGATGTCGCAGGTTACCCCAATGGTTGAGCCTCCAGCGTCCTTGGCCCCCTTGGCGCTGGCCTCCATGATGCCGTCGTAGCCGCCGTTGGCGACGACGAAACCCGCCTTGGCCAGAGCGTGCCCGATCGCGTAGGCCTGCTCGTACAGCGGCTCACCGGGCTTTGGCGAGTAGCTGCCGAAAATGCAGACAATCGGCCGGCCGTCGGCGATTGAAGCCTCGTCTGGGGAGGGAGTTGTATCAGAGTGTCGTTCGGGTGTTTTCATTGGGTTCGTTTCGTTCGCGATCTTGCAGGCACAGGTTCAGCGGCAGGTCTACGCCGACTGCGTCGGCTTCGACCTGCCCTACCTTGTGGCGGAATCCAATCCACATTCGGCGAGAATAAGGGTGGGAATCCTCACTGCACAAGGCCCCAGATAGGAATCTGGGGCCAGCGAGAATAAGGGTGGGAATCCTCACTGCACAAGGCCCCAGATAGGAATCTGGGGCCAGCGAATCTGGGGCCAGCGAATCTGGGGCCAGCGAATCTGGGGCCAGCAATGAGCCTTGCGGCCATGTGCTCCGACCTGCTTGCGGCTCGAACGCCCTAGTCCCCAAGCCCCCGGCCCCCAGACCCCAGACCCCAGACCCCAGACCCCAGTCTCCAGCCCCCGCTGCTTCACGCATCTGGCACTTCCTGCACGGTGATCTTCTGGATGTACACGGGTTTGACGGGGAACGATTTCTCACCGGTTCCGGGGTCGCGGGTCTTGACCGCGCCGATCTTCTTGAGTGTCTGGATGGACGATTCATCCGCGAGTTCACCGAAGACGGTGTACTTTCCATCGAGGAATTCGCATCGGTCCAGGCAGATGAAGAACTGACAACTGGCCGAGTCGGGGTCATTCGTTCGCGCCATGGATAGTGTACCGAGCTGGTGGGGCTTGTCGTTGAACTCGGCCCGCAAACGGCGCGGCCCGTTTCCCGTGCCGTCGCCTCGCGGGCAGCCGCCCTGGATCATGAAGCCTTCGACAATGCGGTGGAAGGTTCGGTTGTCATAGAACCCTTCCTCGGCCAGGGCGAGGAAATTCTCCACGTGCTTGGGGGCGACGTCGGGGAAGAACCGGGCGGTCATCGTGCCGAACTCGGTGTGGAAGGTGGCTTGTTTCATCGTATGTCCTTTCGTTACGCGGTCTGCATGCCTATTCGAACCCTCGAGGGCGGGGCCGGTTTCCCGGAGTGTACGATCGGATTTCGGCGAGTATAGTCGAGCTACATCTTGCCGGTCTCATGGCGCTGGCAACAGGCAGGCTCCCGGCGCCACGCGGGATTGTACCGCAGTCGGGCCTGGTAACGCCAACGAGGCGGACCTTCCGGTGTTTGGGATTCAACGGCACTTCTCTCGCGGGGCTTGGCTCGCTAGAATCCGGTTCTTTAACCTCGACTTGTCGAGAGGGAGCTATATGGAGCCTTATCCGTTGCTTTTCGAGCCGATCTACAAGCCCAAGTTGTGGGGAGGCCGTCGTATTTTCGACCATTTCAACCGCGAGCCCGTGGGGAGCGAGCCGATCGGGGAGTCGTGGGAGCTGGTAGATCTTGAGGGGGACGCGTCGCGCGCGCGTAATGGTCCGGCCAAGGGGCGAACGCTGACGGAGTTGGTGAAGCGGTGGGGGCGTGCTCTACTTGGGAACGCGGATCTGTTTGAGGGACGATTTCCGCTGCTGATCAAGTATCTGGACGCCCGCGAGAATCTGAGTATCCAGGTTCATCCGACGGAGCAAGTGGCCCGCGAACTTGGCGGGAACGTTCGAGTCAAGCATGAGGCATGGTATGTTTTGGACGCCGACCCGGCCGGAGTGATCTACCATGGACTCGAACCGGGCGTGTCGCGGGATGTTTTTGTCGAAGCGATGCGGACGGGCCTTGTGGAAGGCGTCCTTCGCAAGATCAGCGTTTCGCAGGGCGACTGCTATTATCTGCCGAGCGGGACGCCACACGCACTGGGGGCCGGTGTACTGGTGGCCGAGGTTCAAACGCCGTCGGATATAACCTACCGAACTTATGATTGGGGCAGAGTGGACCCAGCCAGCGGCAAGCCGCGTGAATTGCATCTCGAGCAGGCGGTGCGCTGCATCGACTTCACTTCACCGCCGGCGTCGCCCATGCAGCAACACCTGCACCTGGGTACGACCATGGCCACGGTGACCCGGCTGGTCGGATGTCCTTGTTTTGTGATGGATAAGCTCGATATTGCCCAGGGGGTTACGCAGGATGCCCCGATGGAGTCGTTTGCCATCTGGGTGCTGTTAAAGGGTCTGGGGCGGGTTGAGTGGGGTTCAGGTGAGGAACGGCTGGATTGCCGTCCTGGGGATGTGGTTCTGGTACCGGCAGGGCTCGGCGAGGTTCGGGCGAGGGCGATTACGCCTGCCCAGTGGCTGGAAGTGACCGTCCCGGCTCGGTGAAAGCAGGAGGCGGGCGGTCCGGCCACAGGCGACGCGACATGTTGCGTCAGCCCGTTTGGCTCGCGTGCCATTCTGACAGACAACCGTTCAGCCAGTCCGATTATGGCAGGCACTTGGGCAGTGGGGGGGCTGATTCTCATCCGTTCGGTTGCTCGTAAGTTGTTTCCATAGAATAGGTTAGGGCTGATATGGCGACAACTGGGCCTTTGGGGCCCGAGGTTGGCATCGACTTTGCTCCAGGGGGGGTGTTGAAACATGCGCCGAACGCCTGCGCGTGCGGGTTTTCCGGCAATGGCGCGGCGAGAGAACAAACGATTAGGGAAGTTGGTTTGTTGAAAGGAGAGCTGGCAATGGCCAAGCTGAAAGTGCGTCCGTTGGGTGACAAAGTTTTGGTCAAGCGCGTGGAGGCCGAGTCGAAGACGGCGGGCGGAATCGTTCTGCCGGATACGGCCAAAGAGAAACCCAAGCGAGGCATCGTCCAGGCGGTCGGTGACGGCAAGCTTCTGGAGAACGGGGAGCGCAGCAAGATGCAGGTCAATAAGGGGGAGGAGGTACTGTTCAGCAGCTATGCCGGAACGGAAATCAAGATCGACGGCGAGGAGTTTCTGATCATCGAGGAGAGCGAGATTCTGGCAGTCCTGTCCTGAGTGGGGCCGGCCGACCGGCGATAAGGGTTCTGGGTGATTTTGAGGATCTGATAACACTCTGAGGAGTGAACGATACATGGCAGCCAAGAGAATTGCGTATGACATGGAAGCCCGTGAGGCGATCCGCCGGGGCGTGAAGCAATTGGCGAAGGCGGTGAAGGTCACGCTTGGTCCCTGTGGTCGGAACGTGGTGCTGGAGAAGTCTTTCGGTTCTCCGACGGTCACCAAGGACGGTGTGACCGTTGCCAAGGAGATCGAGCTGGAAGACGCCTATGAGAACATGGGTGCTCAGATGGTCAAGGAGGTTGCGAGCAAGACCTCTCAGGTTGCCGGCGACGGCACCACCACGGCGACGATCTACGCTGAGGCGATTTATGACGAGGGGCTCAAGAATGTCGCTGCCGGCGCCGACGCGATGGAGCTGAAGCGCGGCATTGAGCAGGCGGTGGAAGCGGTGGTCGAGGAACTCGGCAAGATGGCCACCGACGTCAAGAACAGCGAGCAGGTGGCCCAGGTGGGCACGTGCGCGGCCAATCAGAACGCGGAGATCGGCCAGCAGATCGCCAAGGCGATGGAGAAGGTGGGCAAGGACGGCGTGATCACGGTTGAGGAGGGCAAGACCCTTGAGACGACCGTGGAGCTGGTCGAGGGCATGCAGTTTGACAAGGGGTACCTCTCGCCGCATTTCGTCAACAACTATGAAACGATGGAGGTGGTTCTCGAGAAGCCCTACATCCTGATTCATGAGAAGAAGATCTCGGCGGTGAAGGATCTTATTCCGCTGCTTGAGAAGGTTGCCCGCGCAGGTCGGCCGCTGCTGGTCATCGCCGAGGAGGTGGAGGGTGAGGCCCTGGCGACGCTGGTGGTCAACAAGCTGCGAGGCACGCTGCAATGCGCCGCAGTGAAGGCGCCGGGTTTCGGCGACCGTCGCAAGGCGATGCTCGAGGACATTGCGATTCTTACCGGCGGCAAGGCGCTTTTTGAGGATCTGGGCATCAAGCTCGAATCGGTTGATCTGAAGGATCTTGGGCAGGCCAAGAAGGTCACCATCGACAAGGACAACACCACGATTATCGAGGGTGCGGGTTCGAGCAGCGCGATCAGCGGTCGCATTCAGCAGCTCAAGAACGAGATTGAGGTCACGACAAGCGATTACGACCGCGAGAAGCTGGAGGAGCGTCTTGCCAAGCTGGCCGGCGGCGTGGCTCAGATCAACGTCGGGGCGGCCACCGAGGCGGAGATGAAGGAGAAGAAGGCTCTGGTGGAGGACGCGATGCACGCCTGCCGGGCGGCGGTCGAGGAAGGCATTCTGCCGGGCGGCGGCGTAGCCCCGTTGCGAACGCTGGGAGCTCTTGACAAGCTGGCCAAGAAGCTCAAGGGGGACCAGCGGACGGGCGTGGATATTGTTCGTCGGGCGCTGATGGCGCCGATCAGGCAGATTGCGGAGAACGCGGGTCTGGACGGTTCGATTGTCTGCCAGAAGGTCATGGAAAGCGAGGACAAGAACTTTGGCTACAACGCCCTGACGGGCGAGTACGGCGACATGGTGAAGATGGGGGTGTTGGTCCCGCGCAAGGTCGAGCGTGTGGCGTTGCAGAACGCGGCATCGATTGCGGCGCTTCTGTTGACCACGGACGCGGCGGTGGTGGAGATCAAGGAAGAGAAGAAGAAGTCCGGCGGGCCGGGTGGCCATGGTCACGGTCCCTATTGACGGAACGGTTTGTTGTTAGAGTGTGAGGCGAGCCGGCTCGCAAAGCGGGTCGGCTCGCTTCGTTTGACGTGTCCCTGAGGGGTGCCAGCGTCGTTCTGAAAGTGCAGAGATTTCGCCGGTTTGAATATGTAGT